>JAQSDS010000440.1 GCA_029946045.1 Rhodoferax sp. | reverse complement strand
CACACCGGCGGCACGCTCGACAAACTGGCGAGCATTCCAGGCTACAACGCAGCGCCGGATGTGGCCACGCTGCACCGGGCGCTGCACAGCGCCGGCTGCGCCATCATCGGCCAGACGGCGGAGTTGGCACCCGCTGACCGCAGGCTGTACGCCATTCGCGATGTCACGGCCACGGTCGAATCGGTGCCTTTGATCACCGCCAGCATCCTGTCGAAAAAGCTCGCCGCCGGATTGCAGGGGCTGGTGATGGACGTGAAAGTGGGCAACGGTGCTTTTGCCGATTCGCTGGCCATGGCCACCACCCTGGCCGAGTCGCTGGTGCAAGTGGCCCATGGTGCCGGACTACCTACACGCGCCTGGCTCACCGACATGAACCAGGTGCTGGGCAGCGCTTGTGGCAACGCGCTGGAGGTGTTGGAAGCGGTCGCGTTTTTGACCGGCCAGTGGCGCGAGCCCCGTTTGCTGGACCTGACCCGCACGCTGTCCGCCGAACTGCTGGTCATGGGGGGCCTGGCAGCGGACGACGCACAGGCGCGGCAACAGGTGGATGCTGCCCTGAACAGTGGCCGCGCACTGGAACAGTTCGCGCGCATGGTGACAGCCCTGGGTGGCCCGGCGGACTTCTGCGAGCGCCCCGGCCACTACCTGCCCACAGCGCCGGTTCAACTGCCGGTGCTGGCAGCGCAGAATGGTTTTGTCGCGGCCATGGCCACGCGCGACATCGGCCTGACCGTGGTGGAACTTGGCGGCGGCCGGCGCCAGGCCAGCGACAGTATCGACGCGCGGGTGGGTTTGAGCCAGTTTGCCCAGCTGGGCCAGGCAGTGCAGGCAGGCGAGCTGCTGGCGGTGGTGCATGCGGCCGACCAGCGGGCTGCGGAACAGGCTAGCCGCTCGCTCCTGACCATGCTGCACATCGCCCCGCAAGCGCCGGTCTGCGCGCCGGTGTTGATCCGGCGGCTGGTGGCGTTTTAGGTGCACAATTTGACCAAGAAATACCCATCCGGAGCCCCCTGTGAACACCCACCTCAAGAAGTTCAGTTCGTTTTTTCTTTTGTCGGTATTGTTGGTCCTGTCCGCCAGCGCCTTGGCCGCGGGCAACATCAAAATTGCCATTGATGCCGAATTCGGCATTCCCAATTCCACGTCGGCGCAGGCGGTGCGCACCGGTGCGCAGCTCGCCGTCAACGAGATCAATGCCGCCGGTGGCTTGCTCGGACGCCAACTCGAAGTCATCGAACGCGACAACCGGGCGGTGCCTGCACGCTCGCTGAACAACCTGCGCGAATTGGCCGCTGACCCCGACGTCGTGGCGGTCATGTGCGCCCGTTATAGCCCGGTGGTGGTCGAAATGCTGCCCGAAATCCACCGCCTCAAGATGCTGATGCTTGACCCCTGGGCCGCCGCCGATGCCATCACCGACAACGATTTTTCGCCCAACTATGTGTTTCGCCTGTCGCTCCGGGACTCCTGGGCCTTGCAGGTCATGATGCGCCATGCCCTCAAACAGGGCTACAGGAAGGTAGGCATCTTGCTGCCCAACACCGAGTGGGGGCGCAGCAGCCTCAAGGCGGCCGAAGAGACGGCAGCCAAGGACACGCGGCAGGACATCGTGGCAGCCAAGTGGTACAACTGGGGTGATGCCAGCATGATCGCGCACTACCAGACGCTGCGTAACGCGGGGGCACAGGTGATCATCTTTGTCGCCAATGACAAGGAAGCGGTGATTCTGCTCAAGGAAATGGTCAAGCTGCCGCCAGACCAGCACCTGCCTCTGGTGGCGCATTGGGGTCTCACAGGCGGACAGTTTTTCGAGCAGGCGGGCGCAAGCTTGAAGTCGATCGACTTGTCGGTGGTGCAGACTTATTCTTTTATTGGCAAGACCGATGCCAAGACCAAGAGCGTGCTGGCGGGTTTGAAGACCGTCACTGGCAACGATGACCCGCGCAAGGTGGTCTCGCCGGTCGGCGTGGCGCATGCCTATGACCTGGTGCATTTGCTCGCCATGGCCATCAAAAAAGCCAAGTCCACCGACCGCACGGCGGTGCGCCAGGCACTTGAAAATCTGGGGCCGTACAAGGGTCTGGTACGCCCGCTCGACAAACCCTTCACCGCCAAACGCCATGACGCGCTCAGCATCAATGAAGTTTTCATGGCGCGTTTTGCGGACGATGGTGCCATCGAGCCGATCCGGAAAACAAAACCCTGAGGCCGGCTTGCTGAACTTTCAGAAACCCCTCAACGCGCTCAGGCGCTGGCGCGCCTCCAGCCTGGCCAATACCTTCGCGCTGCAGGCGGCGTTCATTGCCATTGCCAGCATTGCGGTGGTGGCCCTGATGTCTCTGGGCGTTATCTACTGGGTCGAAGCCAGAACCCAGCATGAACGGCTCCAGGAGAAATCTGGCCGGGTCGTCGAACGTCTGGAGGCCTCGATCAAGGTCGTCGAGAGTTCTGTCACAGCACTGGCGAAAAATCCGATGTTCATGACCGCGCTGCTCGATTCCACCGGACGCGATTCCTATGTGGTGCCATTTCTGGAAAACTACAACTTCCCGATTGCGGCATCCAGCGGGCTGGCACTGTGCGACATCAACGGCGCGCGGCTGGCCGGAACCCGTTCGCCGCTGTCCAATTGCCGCCCGGACTCCGCCCTCTTCAAGCAGGTCATGGTCGACGGCAAGACGCTACGTGAATTGGCCCCACTGCCTGGCGGCGGTCTGGGCTGGACGGTTTACCACGGGGTTGTTTTTGGCTACACCGGCACGGTGGAAGGGGTGGTGGTGACGCAGCTTGCTTTGAATGACATCTTGCAGTCGGTGCCCCAGGACCTTGACCTGAGCGGCGTCGCGCTACAGCGCACCGGCAGCACGGAATCGCTGGTGGGCGTTCAGGTGAAACAGGCTGGGGGTGCTTCATTGCAGCAGGCCAGCGCAGCGCTCTTCAAGGGCCAGCCCGAGGCCCTGCCTTACCCGCTGGAAGTGGTGGTGCAGGACCGTTTTCAGCCCTTCCAAAACAAGCTGCTTCCACTCGGTCTGGGCTATGGCCTGGCCGGCCTGTTGATGGTGCTGCTGGTCATTTTCTGGGCGCGACGCGTGTCACGCGGTTTGATTGCGCCGCTGACCGAATTGACCAACACGGCCCACCGGGTGGCCGAGACCCGCGACCTGAGCATTGCCGTGCCCAAAAACAGCGCCTGGGAAGTAGCGCAGCTGGCCATGGCCTTTGAGGTCATGGTCAACGCGGTCCGAATTTCCGAGTCGTCCCTGGAAGAAAAAGTTGCCTTGCGAACGGCGCAGCTGGAGCAGTCACAAGCTGCAACCCGTGACCGTACCGAACAGTTGAATGCCATTTTCGATCTGAGCCCCGACGGATTTGTGTCTTTTGATGCCGGGCTCAAGGTGACGTTTGCCAACCTGGCCTTCTTGCGCATGACGAGCACCCAGGCCGACGACATCATCGGCCTGGACGAAGCCCAATTTTCCGCGCTGCTGGCTAGCAAATGTCTGCCCGAATCCGTTTTTCCAGGCGTTGCTTCGCTGCGTATGGAACGCAGAGGCATGCGCGAAGACGAAACGACGGCACAACAGGTCAGGATTCGGCACTGCCTGATTGAGCTGGCAGGCCCGGGGCAGCGCGTGCTGGAGGTCGGCATTCGGCTGTCGCAGTCCGAGAATGTGTCGCAAATCCTGTACCTGCGCGATGTCACACACGAGACCGAAGTGGACCGCATGAAAAGCGAATTCCTGTCCACGGCAGCGCATGAGTTGCGCACGCCGATGGCGAGCATTTACGGTTATTGCGAGCTCTTGCTGATGCGGGATTTCGACCAAGACGAGCGCAAGGACATGCTGTCCACCATCTTCCGCCAGTCCGAGCTGATGGCCTCCATCATCAACGAACTGCTGGACCTGGCGCGTATCGAAGCGCGCCGCGGCAAAGACTTTGTGCTGGAAGTCCTGTCATTGGAGGACTGTGTGAACGAGGCCGTGGCAAGCTACAAATTGCCCGAGGGTCGCGAAACACCGCAAATTCAGGCATCCAACGAACCGCTGCTGGTACGGGTTGACCGCAAGAAGATACAGCAGGCGCTACTCAACGTGCTCGCCAAGGCCTATAAATACTCACCGCGCGGCGGCACCATCAGCCTGAGCTTTCTTCAGGAAGTGCATCACAGCGTAGGCCGCTTCGGCATCGAGGTGCGTGACCACGGCATCGGCATGCGTGCGGAAGAGGTGGCACGCGTCTTCGAGCGCTTTTATCGTGCCGACAGCACCGGCAAGATTCCGGGTACCGGACTGGGCATGAGCATTGTCCGGGAGATCATCGAAATTCATGGTGGCGAAGTGACTGTGGTAAGCCAGCTCGGTGAGGGCACCACGGTGACGCTCTGGCTACCTGCCGCCTGAAATGCCAAGCAACGCGTCACTCCGGCGCCTGCTGCTCGCCGTCGATGTACAACCAGCGCCCGTCCTCAAAGACAAAGCGGCTGAGCTCGTGCATGCGCCCGCCGCGCCCGTTGTCGCGGTAACGCGCGACAAATTCCACCACCCCCGCGTCACCCGAAGCCTGTGCCTGGCGCACTTCCAGGCCCAGCCATTTGAGCGGCGGCAGTTCCAGTTCGCCGGGCGAGGTCGACGGGTGCCAGGTGGCGAGCAGGTAGTCGATCAGGCCCAAGCCGTAGGCGCTGTAACGCGAGCGCATCAGCGCCTCGGGGGTGGGCGCGTGCAGGCCTTGCTTCAGGCCCGCGTGCCAGCGGCCGCAACAATCGCCATAGGGCAAGCCGCTGTCACAAGGGCAGGCGGCACGAGAGGACAGCGCGTTCTTTTTCATGCCCAGCATGGTAACGGGATCAGGCGCTCCCCACCCGAACCGTTGGCCAGCCGCAGGAGCCTGATGTGACGCTTATCCGCTGGAACAACATCCGCTTGCTGACCGGTTGGGCACCAGGTTTGACCACCTTGCGGCACTACCAGCGTGCCTGGTTGGTGCCCGACCTGATGGCGGGCCTGGCGCTCACCGCCATCCTGGTGCCGGTGGGTATGGGTTATGCCGAGGCATCGGGACTGCCCGCCATCCATGGCTTGTACGCCACCATCATTCCCCTGATCGTGTATGCCATGTTTGGCCCCAGCCGCATCCTGGTGCTGGGCCCCGACTCCACCCTGACGGCCGTGATTGCGGCGCTGATCCTGCCACTGGCTGCGGGCAATGTGGACCGCGCCGTGGTGTTGGCAGGCATGCTGGCCATATTGTCTGGGGCGTGCTCGATGCTGATCGGGCTGGCGCGCCTGGGGCTGCTGGCCGACCTGCTGTCCAAACCCATTCGCATTGGTTTTTTAAACGCCATTGCCCTGACCGTGCTGGTCGGTCAATTGCCAAAAATACTGGGCATTCCCGCCACGACGGGCGATTTGCCTGACCAGTTGAGCCATCTGCTGCAACGCGTGGTCGACGGCCAGGGCAACGGTGTGGCCCTGCTGATCGGCTGCGTCAGCCTGGCGCTGATTTTTCTGCTGGCGCGTCTTCGGCCGCGCTGGCCTGCGCTGTTGTTGGTGGTGCTGCTGGCCACAGGCGTGTCGAGCTGGTTCGACTTGGCCAACAGCGCCCATGTGTCGGTCTTGGGTCGCCTGCCGCAGGGCCTGCCAGATTGGCAATTTCCGGCGGTGTCGTGGCAGGACGTGCGGCAGTTGCTGCCCGGCGCCATCATTATTTCGCTGCTGTCGTTTACTGATACCAGCGTCTTGTCGCGCGCATTGGCCCAACGCGGCGGCTACCGCGTCAGCCAGAGTCAGGAAATGGTGGCGCTGGGTCTGGCCAACATCGCCACCGGGCTGGCTCAGGGTTTTTCCGTCAGCGCTAGCGCCTCACGCACGCCGGTGGCCGAGGCTGCCGGCGCCAAAACACAAGTGACCGGTCTGGTGGGGGCGCTGGCCATTGCGCTGCTGCTGGTGTGGGGCACCGCATGGCTGCAGAACCTGCCCAGCGCAGTGTTGGCTGCCGTGGTCATGACCGCCTGCCTGTCATTTGCCGATGTGGCGGGCATGCGGCAAATGTACCGGCAGCGCAAGGTGGAGTTCGCCCTGTCGCTGACCAGCTTTGTCGGTGTGGCCCTGGTGGGTGTCATCGAAGGCATTGTCATCACCGTGGCGCTGGCCATGCTGGTGTTGCTGTGGAACGCCTGGCACCCTTACTTTGCGGTGCTGGGCCGCGTGGACGGGGCAAAGGGTTACCACGACGTGGTCAGGCATCCGGAGGGGCGGCGCGTGCCTGGCCTGGTGCTGTTTCGCTGGGATGCGCAACTCTTTTTTGCCAACGGCGAGATTTTTCAGGAACAGGTACAGCGCGCCATTGCCACCGCGCCTACGACCACGCTGCGGCTGGTGGTGGTGGCCGACGCCATCACCGACATCGACATCACCGCAGCCGACATGCTGGTCACGCTGCACCGTGAACTGACGCAGCAGGGCATTGAACTGTGGTTTGCCGGACTCAAGGGCCAGGTGAAGGACCGGCTGAAAGCATACGGCACGCTGGACCAGCTCGGCCATGACATTTTTGTCCCCACCGTGGGCAATGCGGTCAATCGGTACCGGACCGACCACGCGGTGGACTGGAAGGACTGGGATGAGACATGAGCACACGGTGCCGGTCCTGCCGGGTCGCCAGCGTGCGGCCGGCCTTGAGCGCTGACGCATCGCGCCTGGGCAAGAGGCCGTGCAAGGCCTTGGGGTTGGCGCGCGCGCCGCTGGCCACATAGTCTGCCAGCAAGGTCTGGCGCACCAAAGTTGGCGACAGGCTGGCACTGAGGTAGTCAAACAAGGCGTCCACCAGCGCCTCGGGGGTGAGCCGGTACGTGCTGCCCTGGCGCTGCCACAGCCAGTCAGAAAAAGCCATGAAACACCAGAACGGCGAGTCAGCTGGTGTGCCGTCGGCGAGCGGCGCATGCAGCAACAGCGGCAGCGTCTGTGCAAAACGGCCCGAGTTGGCCAATAGCTCCCAGTAACGAGCCAGCCGGCCAAAGCGCTGCAGCGTGGCGGCGTCGACCACGGCGGTGTGTTGCACGGTGTAGGGCGGGTCTGATGCGTAAACCATGCCATGACTTGTGCTGTGACGGGCAATGGGCGCGCCGCGCAAGCGCTTCAACATGCCAAGCTGGATTTCGTGCGGGCCAATCGCCAGCAGGCGGTCAAAGCCGTCGGCAAAACTTTGCAGTGTTTCACCCGGCAGGCCAAAGATCAGGTCGACATGCAGGTGCGCGTGGGTGTGGGCCAGCAGCCAGCGCAGATTGGCCTCGGTGGCGTCGTTATCTTGGCGCCTTGAGATGGTTTGCTGCACCGCCACGTTGAAGCTTTGCACGCCTACTTCAAGCTGCAGCACGCCCGGCGGGAATTGCGCCAACATGGCCCGCAGGCGCTCCGGCAGGTGGTCGGGGATAACCTCAAAGTGCAGGAACAATTGCGCGCTTGCAGCCGCATTAGGCGGTGGCAGCCGCTCCAGAAAAAATTGCAGGATACGCACCGAGTGTTCGATCTTCAGATTGAAGGTGCGGTCCACAAATTTGAAAGTGCGCGCGCCACGCTGGTACAGGCCATCGAGCGCCGCAAGCACCCGGTCCAGCTCAAAAGCCCAGGCGGTCTTATCGAGCGCACTCAAGCAAAACTCACACTTGAACGGGCAACCGCGCGAGGCCTCCACGTACAACAGCCGGTGCGCCAGGTCGGCGTCGCTGTATTCGGCGTAGGGCAAGTCCAGCTCGGCCAGCGGCGGCTGCTCGCCGGGGATGATTTTCATGAGCGGCTGCGGACCATGCAGCAGCGCGCGACACAGTTTGGCAAAACTCACATCGCCCCAGCCGGTGATGACATGATCGACCAGGCGCGTGATGGCCTGTTGCTCGGTCTCATGACTCACCTCCGGCCCGCCCAGCACCAGCTTCACATCAGGCCGCGCGGCTTTGAGCAGACGGATCACCTCGGTGGTTTGCGTCACGTTCCAGATGTACACACCAAAGCCCACAATCTGCGTTGCAGTGTCTGGTGTGGGCCCCAGCGTGGCCAACAGGTCCGCCACCACCTCGGGCGCCGGCCGGGAAATCGTGTACTCGCGCAGCACAGCTTGCGCGCGCAGACCCGCACCACCATGTCGGTCGAGGTTGGCCAGCAGGTAGCGCAAGCCCAGCGAGGCGTGGATGTAGCGCGCGTTGAGCATCACCAGTACGATGCGCGGGCAAGCAATTGGGTTCATGCCGGCAATGGTAGCAAGTGACCGGAACGGACACCAACGCCACCACCCGGCCTCGTTGCGCGAGAATGCACAGCCGAACCATTTACTTCACTCGACACCCATGAAAATCGAAAAAGACACCGTTGTGACCCTGCGCTACAAAGTGGCAGACGCCCAGGGCAAACTGCTCGAAGAAGCCAAGGAACCCATGGCCTACCTGCACGGCGGCTACGGCAATACCCTGGCCAAAATTGAAGCCGCGCTGGACGGCCAGACGGTGGGCTACCAGACCAGCCTGCTGCTGCAGCCCGAAGACGCCTTTGGCCTGCGCGACGAAACCCTGGCGCAAACCATGCCGCGCCGCGACTTTCCGCCGGGCGTGAAGGTGGGCGGCCAATTGCAGGGCCGCACCGCCGATGGCCGCGACCAGGTGTTCAACGTGGTCAAGATCAAGGGCGACACGGTGCTGCTCGACGGCAACCACCCCTGGGCCGGCAAAGTGCTGCGCTTCAGCATCAAAGTGACCGACGTGCGCGCCGCAGTGCCCGAAGAACTGGCCCACGGTCACGTGCATGGAGCGCACGGGCATCAGCATTAACGACCCCCCGTGTAGCAAGCCTGGCCGTTCGCCTATCATCCGTCCATCACTTCTCAGGGACGGGAAATCATGGCAACCAACATGAACGAGATAACGCACGGGACAGTGCCCACGCCTGCCGACAGCCTGCACGCAGAACTGCGCAGCCTCATTGCCAGCAGCCGCCAGCGACTGGCGGGTGCCGTGAATGCTGAGCTGACACGGCTGTATTGGAGCGTGGGTGAACGTCTGCGCACCGAGGTGCTGGGTGGCGCAGACCGCGCCAAATATGGCGACCAGCTTATCAAGCGCATGGGAGATCAACTGGCGCAAGAATTTGGCCGTGGGTTTGAAGCCAAAAACCTGCGCCGCATGCTGCAGTTTTCCGCGGCTTTCCCAGACACGGAGAAAGTCGCATCACTGATGCGACATTTGAGCTGGACGCATTTTTTGCAGCTTCTTCCCCTCAAAATCGAAGCGGCACGCTGGTTTTATGCGCAGCAATGTGTGGAGTCGCGCTGGAGCGTGCGCGAACTCCATCACCAGATAGAACGCAAAGCCTTCGAACGCACCGAACTCGCCTCTTTGCAGGTCACCCAAGTTCGGGCTGAGCCTGTCGAAGCCTTGGGCACTAATCCCGCCCAAGTCTTCAAAGACCCGTATTTCCTCGACTTCCTGGGCCTGCGCCAAGGCCACGACGAGGCTGACTTGGAGGCCGCCATCCTGCGCCAGCTGGAAGCCTTCATCCTGGAGCTGGGCCGGGGCTTTGCGTTTGTAGAGCGCCAAAAACGCATGGTCATTGACGGCGAAGACTTTTACCTGGACCTGCTTTTCTATCACCGCCGCCTGCGCCGCTTGGTGGCCATCGAGCTGAAACTGGGCCGCTTCAAAGCCGCGCACAAAGGTCAGATGGAGCTGTATTTGAAATGGCTGGACAAGTTTGAGCGCCAGTCGGGTGAAGAAGCCCCCATCGGCCTGATCCTGTGCGCCGAATCCAGCCGCGAACAAGTGGAGCTGCTGCAAATGCACAAAGACGGCATCACCGTGGCCGAATACTGGACCGAGCTGCCGCCCAAGGCGGAGCTGGAGCAGCACCTGCACCAGGCTTTGATTGAAGCGCGGGAGCGGCTGGCAAGGCGTGGGGTGTTGTTGGAGGGGGGTGAGGATGCGTGATGAGTGGCGACTACCAATCTGGCGCGGATGCTTGGGATTCCCCGTGGTGGGTGGACCTTCCGCTTTTGCAAGCCGCCTTTAGTACAAAATCGACCCGCCATGACCGAAAGTATTCGCTCCAACTTTGACATGCTGCGCCCTTACGAGGCCCAGCTTTGGCGTTTGGGTGTCTGCCCATGGCATCGCCTATCTGCATGCTCCCGCCCTGGGTTGCCCCAAACCGATTCGCAACCAATACAAGGCGGACGGCAACTGGCAAACCTACACCCGTGAATTTTTGAAGTACATCCAGACGCAAGATGCGTCCCTGCGTGAGCTGGTCAAGATCGCGCAGGCCACCCCGGCCTGTCTGGTGTGTTTTGAGGCGGACTATTCCACCTGCCACCGAACTTATGTGGCCCGCGCGACACGCCAGTTGGGCGGGCCAACCATTACGCACCTGACCGCCAAAACAGCCCTGCCTGATTTGGGTTTTCAGCAGGCGGCTTAGGTGTCTACTTGCCCCATTGGGCCAGAGTTTGCTTGCTGGGTATTTGATGAAATCTGACAGATCGACCCGGGGTGTCTTAAAAAACCTATGTAAATCAATGGCTTGTGAGCCTGCGGGTGCTTTTGTGGTATTTGATGGGAGTGAACGCTACCGCCAGCATGGACATGAGCACCAGGTGGAATTGCTTCAAATTCGATAGCTACTTGCGAAAATTTCACGAAGACCGGTTGTTCCAATATCGCCATATCGACTTGTATTTAACGCATAAAAGGAACATACTCCCACCCCATGCCCACCGATACCCAATCCCAGCGCGTACTCGCCCTTGCCGCACAGCAAGGGCTGCTGCGCGCCAGCCATTTGCAAGAGCTGGGCATTGCGCGGGTGGTGCTGACGAGGCTGACCGCCAGCGGCCAGTTGGAGCGGGTGGGGCGCGGGGTGTACCGGCTGCCCGGCACACAGGGTGCCGAGCATGAAAGCCTGGCCACCATCGCGGTCAAGGTGCCGCAGGCGGTATTTTGCTTGCTCACGGCCCTGCAGATTCACGGGCTCACCACGCAACTGCCGCGCCAGGTGTGGATCGCCATGCCGCAGGGCAGCCACGTGCCCAAGATGGACTACCCGCCCATCAAGATGGTGCAGTTCTCGGGCGATGCCTATACCCAGGGCATAGAGGTGGTGCAGGCTGGTCAGGTTGCGCTGCGCGTGTATGGCGTGGCCAAGACGGTGGCCGACTGTTTCAAACACCGCAACAAAGTGGGTCTGGATGTCGCCATAGAGGCGCTGAAGGAAGCGCTGGGCACCCACAAGGCCAGCGCCAATGATTTGTGGCGTTTTGCCAAGATGTGCCGCGTGGCCAATGTGATGCGGCCTTACCTTGAAGTCGTGGGGCACGGGGGCTGAATGATGCAAGACCTGGCCGCATCGGTACGCGCACGCCTGCTCAATATTGCCAAGGCAGAGCAGACCGACTTCAACGCGGTGCTGGTGCGCTACGCATTGGAGCGGTTTTTGTACCGGCTGGGCCAGTGTGAGCGTGCAAGAGATACGCAAAAACGCAGGCTATGCCGGTGCACGGGTGTTGGTGTCGGCCGAGTTGGCCCGCGCCCGCTGCCAGGCGCAAATTGACATCGGCTTTAGCGATGCTGTCATGCTTGAGCGCCGTCCCCTAGAATCCGCCCATGCACCCCGCCATCGCCCAGCACCGTACCGGCATCGCCACCATTTGTCAGCGCTTCCACGTAAGCCGCTTGGAAGTGTTTGGCTCGGCAGCACGGGCCGATGATTTCAACCTGGCCACCAGCGATGTGGATTTTTTGATTGAATTTGCCGAAGACGCCACACCGGGCTTGCAAGATTTCTTTGGTGCCAAGACGGCGCTGGAGCGTTTGCTGGGCCGCGCGGTCGATTTGATTGAGCCCGGCGCGGTGCGCAACCCCTATGTGTTGGCCAGCATCAACCGCAACCGCGAGGCGGTGTATGCAGCGTGACCCACGTGCGTTTTTGTGGGATGTGCGCGAGTCGGTCCTTGCCATTCAGGGCTTTATTGCCGGAATCGACGCTGACGCCTATGCAGCCAGCGACTTGGTGCAAGCGGGCGTTGAGCGCAAGTTTGGAATCATTGGCGAGGCATTGAACCAGCTGGCCAAGCTGGCTGCGCCGCTTGCAACGCGCATACCCGAGTTGCCGCAAATCGTGGCCTTTCGCAACCAGTTGATCCACGGCTACGCGACCGTCAAAGCCCGCACCGTTTGGAATGTGGCGCAAAGCTCATTGCCCGCGCTTCTGGTTTGCGTGAACGGCCTTTTGGAAGAGTTGGGCGAAGGCTAGCCGTTACGGGTTCTAGCTGCGCCATCGACATCACTGCAGAACACGGCTACGAAGTTAATAGCTTCTAACGCTAATTCCACCTGCGCTACAGCCCTACTTGACCAACAAATATCCCGTACTCCGCCCCCCACCCTCCAGCCTGCGCAGCACCCCACGCGCCAGCAAATCATTGATATCGCGCAGCGCCGTGTCCGCAGAGCATTTGCCAATCGCCGCCCACTTGGCATTCGTCAACTTGCCCTCCATGCCGTCCAGCACGCGGTTCAGCACCAGCGTCTGCCGCGCGTTCATGGGGGTGCCTGCCCAGCGCTGCCAGAACTGGGCCTTGTCCAGCACGCCCGCCAGCAAACCATCGGCGCACTGCACGGCACGCAGCAGGCAGGCCAGGAACCAGCTGAGCCACGGTGTCACGTCCAGCGTGCTGCGCTGGGTGGCTTCCAGCTGGTCGTAATACTGTTTGCGTTCGCGCTGTATCTGGGCGCTGAGGCTGTAGAAGCGCTGGGCCGTGCCCTCGGCCCGCGCCAGCGCCATGTCGCCCACGGCGCGGCTGATGCGGCCGTTGACGCCCAGGAAGTATATTCGGTAGTCGA
>JAQSDS010000439.1 GCA_029946045.1 Rhodoferax sp. | reverse complement strand
GCAATCAAAAAATCAAGCCGACCGCGTTTGAGTCCGTCCACCAGCACATCGCTGGTGCCCACTTCGATGCCAATACTCAAATGCGGTGCCTCGGCCTTGGTGGCGGCAATGGCTTGGGGCACCAGCGTCATTGACGGTGTCAGGATGACACCCATGTTGACCTGCCCGGACAAGCCGGCTTGCAGCGCGGCCATGGCGCTTTGGCCTTGCGCCAGGTTGTCCAGCGCCATCCTGACGTGGCGAACCAGTGTCTCGCCATAAACCGTGGGCCGCATGCCCCTGGGCAGGCGCTCAAACAAGGCCACACCAAACAGCTCTTCCATGTCCTTGAGCATCTTGGACGCGGCAGGCTGGCTCATGTGCGTGGCCAGTGCGGCCTGATGCAGGTTGCGCGTTTCGTCGATGGCCATCAGCAAGGCCATCTGGCGGGTCTTGAGTTGGTGGCGGGGCCGCCGCGCGGTGTTGCTGTCATCCATGGGGGGTCCACCAGCTTTTGAAGATTGATATAAAAAAGTATATCAAAAGATCATAAATATTCACTTGTTATGTATACATCAAGCGCCTACGATCCCGCCACTCATGATTTCACCCTGACTAGAAAGACGCCCATGTCCCCTACGCCCAAGAAGCCCCTGCGTTCCGCTGCCTGGTTTGGCACGGCCGATAAAAACGGCTTCATGTACCGCAGCTGGATGAAGAACCAAGGCATCCCTGACCATGAATTCCAGGGCAAGCCGATCATTGGCATTTGCAACACCTGGTCCGAATTGACGCCCTGCAACGCCCACTTCCGCAAGATCGCCGAGCATGTCAAGCGTGGCATTTCCGAGGCTGGCGGCTTCCCGGTTGAGTTTCCGGTGTTCTCCAACGGCGAGTCCAACCTGCGCCCCACCGCCATGCTGACGCGCAACCTGGCCAGCATGGACGTGGAAGAATCGATTCGCGGCAACCCGATGGACGCCGTGGTGCTGCTGGTGGGTTGCGACAAGACCACCCCGGCGCTGTTGATGGGTGCGGCCAGTTGCGACATTCCGACCATTGTGGTCACCGGCGGTCCGATGTTGAACGGCAAGCACGAGGGCCGCGACATCGGTTCGGGCACGGTGGTCTGGCAATTACACGAAGCCGTCAAGGCCGGCAAAATTTCACTCAACGAGTTCATGTCGGCCGAAGCCGGCATGTCGCGCTCGGCGGGCACCTGCAACACCATGGGCACGGCATCCACCATGGCCTGCATGGCCGAGGCGCTGGGCACTTCGCTGCCGCATAACGCCGCTATTCCAGCGGTCGACTCGCGCCGTTATGTGCTGGCGCACATGTCGGGCATGCGCATTGTGGACATGGTCTGGGAAGACCTGAAACTATCCAAAATTCTGACCCGCGAAGCGTTTGAGAACGCCATCCGTGTCAATGCTGCCGTGGGTGGTTCCACCAATGCAGCCATTCACCTCAAGGCCATTGCCGGGCGCATCGGCGTTCCGCTGGAACTCGACGACTGGACGACGATTGGCCGGGGCACACCGACGCTGGTGGACTTGCAACCTTCGGGGCGCTTTTTGATGGAAGATTTTTACTATGCGGGCGGTCTGCCTGGGGTGCTGCGCCGCATGGGCGAGGGCGGTTTGCTGCCGCACAAGAATGCCCTGACGGTGAATGGCAAGTCGATCTGGGACAACGTGCAAGATGCACCCATCCACAACGCCGAGGTCATTCGCCCGCTGGACAAGCCGCTGGTCAAGGACGGCAGCCTGTGCATTTTGCGCGGCAACCTGGCGCCGCGCGGGGCCGTGCTCAAACCCTCGGCGGCCACGCCCGCACTGATGAAACACCGCGGTCAGGCCGTGGTGTTTGAGGACTTCGACCACTACAAGGCACGCATTGGCGACCCCGACCTGGTGGTTGACGCCAATTCGGTGCTGGTCATGAAAAACTGTGGCCCCAAGGGCTACCCCGGCATGGCCGAGGTCGGCAACATGGGCTTGCCGCCCAAGCTGTTGGCGCAGGGCATCACCGACATGGTGCGCATTTCGGACGCCCGCATGAGTGGCACCGCTTACGGTACCGTGGTGCTGCATGTGGCACCCGAAGCCGCCGCCGGTGGGCCGCTGGCGATCGTGCAGGACGGCGACTGGATTGCCCTGGACAGCTATGCTGGCAAGCTGGAACTTGAAGTGCCTGATGCCGAGATCGCCCAGCGCTTTGTGGCGCGCCAAGCGCTGCAGGCAGCAAGCCCGGCGGTGCCCAAGAGCGGTTACCAGCAGCTCTACATTGACCGTGTGTTACAGGCCGACGAAGGCTGTGATTTTGATTTTCTGGTGGGTTGCCGGGGCGCCGAAGTGCCCAGGCATTCGCATTGACACGAGCATTTGAAGGGTGAACCGCATGACAACAAAGACATCGGTCCGTTACAAGGGCGTTTTCCCGGTGGTCCCGACCACCTTTTTCGAGAACGGTGAACTCGATATCGCTAGCCAGAAGCGCTGCGTTGATTTCATGATCGACGCCGGTTCCAACGGCTTGTGCATCCTGGCCAATTTTTCCGAGCAGTTTTTGCTCTCGGACGACGAGCGCGAAGTGCTGACCCGCACCATGCTTGAACACGTGGCTGGCCGCGTGCCGGTGATTGTCACCACGACCCACTTCAGCACGCGGGTGTGTGCGCAGCGCAGCCGGCGCGCGCAAGAGCAGGGCGCCGCCATGGTGATGCTGATGCCGCCTTACCACGGTGCCACTTTCCGGGTGGCTGAAGACAAAATTTTCGAGTTCTACGCCGGCGTGTCGGAGGCCATCGACATTCCCATCATGGTCCAGGACGCGCCCGCTGCCGGTACGCCCATGTCGGCCGCTTTCCTCGCCCGCATGGCCAAAGAGATTGCGCAGTTGGCCTACTTCAAGATCGAAACCCCGGGCGCGGCCTCTAAATTGCGTGAACTGATCCGGCTTGGCGGCGACGCGGTTGAGGGTCCATGGGACGGCGAGGAAGCTATCACCCTGTTGGCTGATCTGGACGCTGGTGCCACCGGTGCCATGACTGGCGGCGGTTATCCCGATGGCATTCGTTTGATCATGGACGCCTACGCGGCTGGCCGGCGCGCGGACGCTCTTGATCTGTACCAGCAATGGCTGCCGCTGATCAACTATGAGAATCGCCAGGGCGGCATTTTGAGCGCCAAGGCCTTGATGAAAGCGGGCGGTGTGATTGCCTGCGAAGCGCCGCGCCATCCCTGGCCCGCCATGCACCCGGCGGTTCGCGCCGGTCTCATCGAAGTTGCCCAGCGCCTGAACCCGATGGTGCTGCGCTGGGGCAAGTAAAGTCATCAATTTTTAGGAGGAACCACCATGCTGAAACCCATCGCCACAGGCGCAGGAAGCTGTCACGTTGTCATCACCGGCGGCGCCGGATTTTTGGGGGTGCGTCTGGCGCGCACCTTGCTCGCCCAGGGCACGCTGTCGCTCGCTGGCGCCGCGCCAGTTGTGGTGGGCCCCATCACGCTGGTGGACCGGGCGGCACCGCCCGCCGACCTGCTGGCCGACCCGCGCGTGATTGCCTTGACCGGCGACCTCAATGAGTTGCTGTCCAGCGGCCGCGCCGGGCTGGACGCTCACACTGACGTCGTGTTCCATCTGGCGGCCGCCGTCAGCGGCGAATGCGAGGCCGATTTTGACCTCGGTATGCGCAGTAATTTTGCCGCCACGCTGTCTCTGCTGGAGGCCTGTCGCGCCCTGAAGACCCAACCGGTTGTGGTGTTTGCCAGCTCGCTGGCGGTGTTTGGCGATGCGCCCGGGGTACCGCTGCCCCCTGTGATCGAAGACACCACCCTGCCAACGCCACAAAGCAGCTACGGCATCCAGAAGTTCATCGGCGAACAATGGGTGGCGGACTTCAGCCGCAAGGGCTTCATCCAGGGTCGCAGCGTGCGTCTGATGACCGTGAGCGTGCGCCCGGGCAAGCCCAACGGCGCGGCGTCGAGTTTTTTAAGCGGCATGTTGCGCGAACCGCTGGCGGGTGTGCGCGCCATTTGCCCGGTGCCAGCCGACACCCCGGTCGCCTTGTCGTCGCCGGCCCGCACCATCGCCGGCCTGATCGGCGCGGCCCAGGCCAGCGCGCAGACCTGGGGCCCGCGCACCGCAATGACTTTGCCCGCTTTAACCACCACGCCGGCCGAGATGGCGGCGGCGTTGCAGCAGGTCGCCGGGCCGGCGGTGGCGGCGCTGATCGATTGGGCGCCTGACGCCGCCATTCACAACATCGTCAAGACTTGGCCGGCGCGTATCAACGCCCGGCGCGCAGCCGGTCTGGGCTTGTTGCCCGACACCAGTTTTGAAGAAATCGTCAGGGAGTACATCAGGGAAAACACTGATGTCATCAAGCCGGCAAGCGCATCATAATCAAACTTGTCATACAACTTTTCGGTCGTTTATTTTTATATTTAGGAGACATTGCATGAAATTGAGCAAACTGTTTATCGGTCTTTCCCTCGCTGTTGGCCTGGTGGCCACGGCTGCCGCGCAGACCGCCATGAAGATCAATATCTCCATCGCCCAGAATTCGCATCAGGGTGTGGCGATTGACACTTTTGCCAAGGAAGTCGAAAAAAACACCGCCGGCCGCTACAAGATTCAGCCGTTTTACAACGCCTCCTTGGGTAGCGAACGCGAATCCATCGAGTCGGTCCAGTTGGGCACCCAGGAGCTGACCTTCACCTCCTCCGGTCCGGTGCCCAATTTCGTGCCTGAAACCAAGATTCTGGACATCCCCTTCCTGTTCCGTGACAAGGCGCACGCCCGCCTGGTGCTGGATGGCCCCATCGGTCAGGAGATGCTCGCCAAGTTCGACTCCAAAGGCTTCAAGGCCCTGGCCTGGGGTGAGAACGGCATGCGCAACGTGACCAACAACAAGCGCGCTATCAATACACCTGAAGACCTGAAAGGCCTGAAACTGCGCACCATGGAAAACCCGGTGCACGTGGCCGCCTACAAGGGGCTGGGTATTGTGACCACGCCGATGGCCATGGCTGAGGTGTTTACTGCGTTACAACAAGGGACCGTTGACGGTCAGGAAAACCCGCTGTCGGTGATCATGGCAGCCAAGCTGGACCAGGTGCAAAAGCACGTGTCACTGACCGGCCACGTCTATTCACCAGCCATCTTTTTGATGAACAAGGCTGCGTTTGACAAGCTCACTCCGGCTGACCAGAAAGTGTTTCTGGAAGCAGCCAAGACCGCTGTCAAGGTTAACCGTGACCGCGTCGATGCCGACGACGCCATGGGCGTGACTTACCTGCGTGGCAAGGGCATGACCGTGACGGAAAACCTGGACAAGTCCAAGTTTGTTGCGGCGCTGGCACCGGTGTATGCTGATTTCGAAAAGCAGTTCGGTAAAGCCAACATGGACAAGATCCGCAACACCAAGTAATCAACTCGTTTGAGCTTGCACGCCCGACAGTGATCCACTCTCGGGCGTTTTTTTGACGTTGTTTGCCGGCGGAGAACGCTATGAGAGATAAATTTTTGCGGCTGGAGCACTGGACCAGTCGCATTGCGCTGGTCACGGCCTGTGCCATGTTGCTGCTGGCGGCCAGTCTGGGCTTGTTTCAGATCATCACCCGTTTTGTGCTGGAAACCCCAGCGGAATGGACCGAGGTGTTGATTCGGTTCAGCCTGATCTGGATGGTCTTTCTGGGTGTTCCCATGGCCTTTCGGCAGGGCGCCATGGTCAGTGTCGATGTGCTGTACCGCTGGAGCCCGGCGCGCATGCGCCGCTTTCTCGATTGGGTGGTCTGCCTGGCGGCACTCGCACTGATCTTCGTGATCATCTGGTGGGGTTGGGACTACACCTTGCGTGGCAAGGTGCAAACCATGGCCGGCCTGGAATCGATATCCATGTTTTGGGCCTACCTGGCCATGCCGGTGGGCGGTGTCTTTAGCGTCATCAGCATCATTGGCAATTTGCTGGATCCCCAGCGTCTGGAACTGGAGACCGCACAATGACCACCGCCATGCTGATTACCATGGTGCTGTGCTTCGCACTCACCGTGTCTGTTGCCGTCTCCATTGGCTTGGCCGCCATCCTGGGCATCCAGGTGGCCGAG
Organism: Rhodoferax sp.; assembly: GCA_029946045.1. Taxonomy (GTDB): domain Bacteria; phylum Pseudomonadota; class Gammaproteobacteria; order Burkholderiales; family Burkholderiaceae_C; genus Rhodoferax. Next base: position 6,860 of record JAQSDS010000439.1, on the reverse strand, counting down.
GTCAACATGCTCATCTCGGTCAAGGAGATGTTCAACTCGATCAATAAATTCCCGCTGGCTGCCATTCCGTTCTTCATTCTGGCGGGCAACATCATGGAAACCGGCGGCATTTCACGTCGCCTGGTCGAATTCGCCAAGAGCCTGGTGGGTGGTGTGCAGGGCGGCCTGCCCATGACCTGCGTGCTGACCTGCATGATCTTCGCCTCGGTCTCGGGCTCGTCGGTGGCCACCACCTTTGCCATCGGCACCATCCTGATTCCGGCGCTTCTGAAGCACGGCTACCCCACCACCTGGGCGGCTTCGCTGCAGGCCACCAGTGCCGAGCTGGGCGTGATCATTCCGCCGTCGATCCCGATGATTCTGTACGGCGTGAGTGCCGAAGTGTCGATTGGCGAACTGTTCATTGCGGGTTTTGGTCCTGGCCTGTTCATCAGCGGTGCGCTGATGCTCTTTGTCTGGCTGTATTGCAAGTACAAGGGTTGGGGCAAGTGCGACGGCGATGGTCGCCTGTCGGTCGGCAAAGCGACCTGGAAAGCCGGTTGGGCACTGCTGATGCCGGTCATTATTCTGGGTGGTATTTACGGTGGTGTTTTTACCCCCACCGAGGCTTCTGCGGTGGCGGTGTTTTATGCCCTGCTCGTGGGCCTGGTGATTTACCGTGAAATCAAATTGCCCGACCTCTACACCATCTTGCGCAAGTCGGTGTTGTCGTCGGCGGTGATCATGTTCATCATTGCCAACGCCGGGCTGTTTGCATTTTTGATCACGCGGGCTGGCGTGCCTGAGGCCATCGGCATCTGGTTGCAGGACGTGTTGAAGTCGCCCACTTATTTCTTGCTGGGCGTCAATGCCGCCTTGTTCATCATTGGCATGTTCATTGAAACCGGTGCCGCCATCATTGTACTGGCCCCGATTCTTGCGCCGGTGGCCGTGCATTTCGGCATTGACCCGGTGCACTTTGGCCTGATCATGGTGGTGAACCTGGCGCTGGGCATGATCACACCCCCGTTTGGTGTCAACCTGTTTGCCGCTTGCACGGTGGCGCGTATTTCGCTGGACCGCATGATCAAGGACCTGATTCCGTTTGTGCTGGTGGTGCTGGCCTGCCTGATGGTGATTTCCTACGTGCCGGCGCTGTCGCTCACACTGCGCGATCTGGTCTACGCCCGTTAAAACCGTTGCCCACATCAGGCCATGAACGCGCCTTTCAAACCAGCCATTCCTGGTGCCTACCTGTCGGACCAGGTGGCCGATGTGATGGCCGCCAGGATCAGGGAGGGGCGACTCGCCGCGGGCGACAAGTTGCCGACCGAAGCAGCCATGGTGGAGCAGTTTTCGGTGAGCCGCACCGTGGTGCGGGAGGCCCTCTCAAGGCTGAAATCTCTGGGCCTGGTCGAGTCGCGGCAAGGCAGCGGCGTGTTTGTCAAGGAAGTCAGCTTCCCACCGCTCAATTTTGCTGCCAAGTCGGTGGCGTCGCGCCAGGCCGTGGTTCAGATGGTCGAAGTCCGCCGCGCCCTTGAAGCCGAGGTGGCGGCACTGGCCGCGCAACGCCGCACCAAGATGGACATCAAACGCATTCACCAATCGATTGTCAACCTCGACAAGGCCGTGCTGGCCGGGGGCGACGGGGTGCATGAGGACGTGCAATACCACCTGGCTATTGCCGAGGCGGCGCGCAACCCCTTTCTGATGGGCACCCTGCAATACCTGGGTCAGTTTTTGCAGGGCGCCACACGGGTCACCCGCGCCAATGAAGCCCGGCGTGATGACTTTGCACGCCAGGTGCGCGATGAACATGCCGTCATTTACCAGGCTATCGAGGCCGGTGACGTTGAAGCCGCCCGTCGGGCTGCCGCTTCGCACATGGACAACGCCATTGTGCGTATTGGGCAGGCTGATTCGGTCTTTTGGCAACAAACAGGAGATGCGCTGGCCAGCGCGCTGGTGCACGGCATGCCCGCATCATCCTGATTCAACGATGGAAACTGGAGCAATTTAATGGAAATTAATGCCGGATTAATTGGCCTGGGGGCCATGGGCAGTGGCATGGCGGCATCCTTGCGCCGCCATGGCTGCATGGTGCATGTGTTTGATGTGCGGTTTGATGCGGCCCAGGCCTTTGCCGCGCAGGGCGGTGTGGCCTGTGCTTCGCCGGCCGAACTGGCCGCACACTGCAAGGTGATTGTGTCGGTGGTTGTCAACGCCGCCCAGACCGAGGCCGTGCTGTTTGGCGACCAGGGCTGCGCCAGCGCCATGGCGCCCGGTAGCGTGTTTGTGATGTGCTCCACAGTCGACCCCAACTGGTCCATCGCCCTGGAGGCGCGCCTGGCCAAGCTGGGCATTTTGTATGTCGATGCACCCATTTCGGGTGGTGCCGCCAAGGCCGCCAGTGGCCAGATGACCATGATGACGGCGGCCACAGCCGAAGCCTATGCGGCGGTCGGTCCGCTGCTGGACGCCATGGCCACCAACGTCTACCGGCTGGGCGACAAGGCCGGTGCGGGCAGCAAGGTCAAGATCATCAACCAATTGCTGGCGGGTGTGCACATTGCGGCAGCGGCCGAGGCTATGGCGCTGGGCCTGCGCGAAGGCGTCGATGCTGCCGCCCTGTTTGATGTGATCACCCACAGCGCGGGCAACAGCTGGATGTTCGAGAACCGCATGGCACATGTGCTGGCGGGCGACTACACGCCCTTGTCGGCAGTCGACATTTTCGTCAAAGACCTGGGCCTGGTGCTGGATGTGGCGCGCGCCACCAAGTTCCCCTTGCCGCTGTCCAGCACCGCGCACCAGATGTTCATGCAGGCGTCCACCGCAGGTTTTGCGCGCGAAGACGACAGCGCGGTCATCAAGATCTTTCCTGGCATTGAGTTGCCCAAAAAATCATGAAGAAGATTTTTCTCGGCTGCATTGCCGACGACTTCACCGGCGCCACCGACCTGGCCAACAACCTGGTGCGCGCTGGCATGCGCGTGGTGCAGGCCATGGGGGTGCCAAGCCAGCCGCTCGACGCCGAGGCCGACGCGGTGGTGGTGGCGCTCAAGTCCCGCACCGTCCCGGCAGCCGATGCAGTGAAAGAGTCTTTGGCGGCCTTGCGCTGGTTGCAGGCCCAGGGTGCGCAGCAGATTTACTTCAAGTATTGCTCCACCTTTGACAGCACGGCGCAGGGCAATATTGGCCCGGTCACAGAAGCCCTGATGGACGCCCTGGCTGACCGGCCCGGAGCCGACTTCAGCATCGCCACGCCGGCCTTTCCTGACAATGGCCGCACGGTGTTCAAGGGCCATCTGTTTGTCGGCGACGTGCTGCTCAATGAGAGCGGCATGCAAAACCACCCGCTCACGCCCATGCTGGATGCCAACCTGGTGCGCGTGCTGCAAAGCCAGTGCCGACGCAAGGTAGGCTTGATCGACTACAAGGTGGTGGCTCTGGGGCCGGACGCCATTCGCAGCCGCATTGACCAGTTGCGCGCTGAGGGTGTGAGCCTGGCAGTGGTCGATGCGGTCTCTAACGACGACCTGATGCGCCTCGGCCCGGCGCTCAAGGGCCTGCCGCTGGTGACCGCCGGCTCCGGCGTGGCCATCGGTTTGCCGGCCAACTTTGGCATTGCACCAAGCAACACCGCCAGCGCCTTGCCGACACCCGCTGGCTTTCAGGCGGTGGTGTCTGGCAGCTGCTCGCTGGCGACCAATCGGCAGGTGCAGGCCTTCATCCAATCGGGTCGTCCTGCCTTGGCGATCGACCCCTTAAAGCTGGACGCCGCCGACGGTGGTGCCGCCACCGTGGCGCATGCGCTGGCCTGGGCTAAAGGCCTGCTGGCCCAGGGGCCGGTGCTGGTTTATTCGTCGTCCGACCCGGCCACCGTGAAGGCGGTGCAGGCCCAGCTTGGCGTGCAGGCGGCGGGTGATCTTGTGGAGCATACCCTGGCGGCGGTAGCGCGCGGTCTGGTGGATTTAGGCGTGCGCCAATTGGTGGTGGCTGGGGGTGAAACCTCTGGGGCCTGCGTGCAGGCGTTAGGCATCAGCCAAATGAAGATCGGTCCCCAAATTGACCCCGGCGTGCCCTGGTGCCATGCACACAGCGAAGCTGCGCCCGACGGTGGCCTGCACCTGACCCTGAAGTCCGGTAACTTTGGCACTGACGACTTCTTCATCAAATCGTTCCGGTGTTTGCAATGATCCCAACACCGATCAGACCAAGAGCCTGGGCGGCAGAGCGTTCCGCTACGTGTCCCCCGCCCTGCGGGCTCCTCCTTTTACCTGCGCAGAACGCTCTGCCGCCCAGCCTCCTAGGGGTTAAAGCCAGCGCAGCCAGATCCACAGCAGGCCCAGCGTCAACAGCGTCACCGGCACGCCCACGCGGGCGTGCATGCGCCAGTCGATCACGACCCCGCTTTTTTGTGCCAGATCGACCACGATCAGGTTGGCAATCGAACCTACCAGCAGCAAATTGCCCGCCAACGTGCTCACCAGCGCCAGCATGACGCCGGCGTCCTGGCCGCTCAGGTGCGGCAGCAGCAGCATCACGGCGGGCACGTTGGAGACCAGATTGGACAAGCCGACACCTGCCACAAACAGCACGCCGGGGTTGGCCAGTTGCACGCCCTGGGTCGCCAGCCAGGTTACCGCTTGTGCTGCCAGGCCGGTGGACTCAAACGCATGGTTGACCACAAACAGGCCCATGAACAGCACCAGCAGTGGCCAATCGATGAAACCCATGACGTCGGACGAGTGCAGGCGCCGGCTCAATAACAACACCCCCGCACCGATCAATGCCGCGACTTCGCGTGGCCAGTCGGTGAACAAGAACACCAGCAGCAGTGCGCTTGCCACCGCCAGACCCTTGGTGGTTTGCCAGGCATCAAAGGGCGGGGCTTGCAGCGGGCCATAGCCGGGGGGCAGGTCCGCCGGCATGGCCCGACATGCGTCGGTTTGTACCTTGGGCGTTTCATGGTTCGGTCCCCAGACCAGCCAGGCCCATAGCACCAGCAGGCTCAACACCACCGGTGGCACAGCCTGGCGCACATAGCCGTCAAAGGGCAAGTGCAGCACCGAGCCGATCAGCATGTTTTGCGGGTTGCCGATCAGGGTCGCGGCGGAACCGATGTTGGCGGCACAGGCCAGCCCCAGCAAAAAAGGCACGGGATTGAGTCGCCGCTGCAGGCACAGTTGCGCCACCACCGGCGTCATGGCCAGGCAGATGATGTCGTTGGAAAATACTGCCGACAGGGCGCCGGCCACCAAGATGATCGCGCCCAGCAGCGCGTTGCGCGCCAGCGGCAGGGCCGCCACCTGACGCGTGACAGCGGTGTAGAAGCCACCCATGCGCATTTGTGCCGACACCACCATGAACGAAAACAGCAGCAGCACGGTGGGTAAATCCACGGCGCTTGCCGCTTGTGTGGTGCTCATGGCGCCCAGACCGATGACGCCAATGGCACCCAGCAGCGCCACGCCGGAGCGGTCGAGCTTGAGGCGCGGCAGGCCGCCCAGGATCATGCCGATATAAACGGTGACAAAAATCGCCACAATGCCCCAGTCGATCAGGCTGTGCTCAGGTGTCATGGGGTGTGTTTGGCAGTCCGTAGAATTGCGCCCAACTTTAACCTTTTTATACACGCACCATGAGCTCAAAACACCTGCAACGTGGCGCCTTGAACGGCGGTGTCATTGCCCTGCTGATCGGCGCGTTGGCGCTGGGTGCCTTGCTTGTGTATTCGGCCGTTTCGGGCTACGAGCTGCCCTTTTGGCCGGCCATGGCGGTGATTGCCGTGAACGTGGTGGTAGCGGGTAGACTGGCCTGGTCCGTGATTCAGGCCAAAAAACAGCGTCAGGCGGGCAAAAAATAGCTACGGGGCAGGCGGGTGGGCCTGGCGCAAGGCGGCCTGAAACGCCTGGGTTACACGCGCCGGCTGCGGTGAGGCCCGCACAATGCTGAAAAAGCTGCAGTGGTAGGTGAACAACTGGGGTTGCACCGCCCGCATGCGGCCCTGGCGCACAAAAGGCTCGGCATAGTGGTCGGGCAGGAAGCCCAGAAAACAGCCTGACAAGATCAAGGTGGCAATCGATTCCTGGTCGTAGCCGGTGGCGGCCCGGCTGAGCTTGACCTGCTGGGTGAGTTCCATGTTGGGTGAGTGGTAGCCCAGGCCGGCAAATGCATAAGCCTGCAGCGCCTCCCAGTTCTGCGGCTGCTGCCTGGCATCGGGCACAAACAAGGGGTGGCCGGCGCTGGCATACAAATACATGGTCTCGGTAAAGAGCTCGTCATAGGTCAACACGGCCGAACTGCGGTGGCCGGGGATGATGCCAACCTGAAACTGGCCGTCGAGCACGCCGCGCTCAATCGCGTTGAGCGGCGCCACATGCAGGTGCAGGCGCACGTCCGGGGCTTGCTCGGCAAACAGCCTGATGGCGGCTCCGATATGGGCCTGCGGGTTGCTGGCGGTCTTGTCAAAGACGGCGATGTGCAGCTCGCCGCCCATGCGCTGGTGAATCTCGTCGACACGGCTGCGAAAGGCATCGACCCCAGCCAACAGGCGCAGTGTTTCGGCGTAAATCTGCTCGCCTTCCGGGGTCAGGGCAAAACCGGCACGGCCGCGGCGGCACAGGCTCAGGCCCAGACGTGTTTCCAGGTCCTTGATATGGCGGCTCACCGTGGAAGTGCCAATGTTGAGCTCCAGCTCGGCCGCCGCCATGCCGCCGCAGTCCACCACGGTCTTGAACACGCGCAGCAGGCGGATGTCCATGTCGCTCAACTGCCCCAGGGCAGCACGGGTTTTTACTTGCATAAATTGACAACTAAGTTGTGATGGTTAAGCATTTATAAGAGTAACAGAGTCGCGCAAAATCACCAATTTGCTT
>JAQSDS010000438.1 GCA_029946045.1 Rhodoferax sp. | reverse complement strand
GCAGTTGAATGTGGCACGCCCATAGAGCGGTATCTCGTAGCGTGGGAATAAGGGCGCAGAGTTCAGGTCGTGCTGAATGAAGGCCTCAGCCACCACCACATCGCCCACCTCGACGCCATCTCCCACCCCCCCCGCCACCCCGGTAAACACCACACGCTGGACATCAAAGGCCTCTATCAAGGCCGTGGTGGTGGTCGCCGCAGCCACTTTGCCCACCTTGGACAGCACCAACACCACGTCCTGTCCAGCCCACTGACCGCACCAGAAAGTGCGCCCGGCACGCCTGACACGCTGCGGCTTGTCCAGTTGCTCCAGCAAGCCCCGCTGCTCGTCGAGCAGGGCACTCATGATGGCCAGCGTCAAGTGTGGCCTCCTGCCAATTGATTATTCCGTTTCCAAATCATTTGTGTCTAGGCGCGAAGCCGCAGGCAGTGCTGTAGCACGACAAGGCGAAGCAACAACGACACGGGTGATTTAGAAATGGAATTATTTGCCACGCAGCTCACGCCGCAAGATCTTGCCCACAGGTGTTTTAGGCAGCTCGTCTCGGAACTCAACCACTTTGGGCTGTTTGTAACCCGTGAGGTTTTCCTTGCAATAGTCGCGTACCTGCGCCTCAGTGACAGCGGGGTCTTTCCTGACAATGACCAGCTTGACCGCCTCGCCAGTTTTCTCGTCGGGCATGCCCACGCAGGCGCACTCCATGATGCCGTCCATTTGCGAGACCACGTCTTCGAGCTCGGTGGGAAAGACATTGAAGCCGCTCACCAGAATCATGTCCTTCTTGCGATCGACTATCTTGAAATAACCGCGCGCGTCCATGACACCGATGTCACCCGACTTGAAGTAACCATCGGCCGTCATGACCTTGGCGGTCTCGTCGGGGCGCTGCCAATAGCCAGCCATCACTTGTGGCCCCTTGATGGCGATCTCGCCCGACTGGCCCATGGCCACCTCATTGCCGTTGTCGTCGAGCAATTTGAGCCAGGTGCCGGGCACCGGAAGTCCGATCATTCCGGAAAACTCGGCGCCGACCACGGGGTTGGCTGTGGCAATTGGCGAGGTCTCGCTCAGGCCATAGCCTTCGACAATGGTGCAGCCGGTTTTGTCCAACCAGAGTTTGGCCACTGCACTTTGTACTGCCGTACCTCCACCTGCTGACACCAGCAGACTGCTCCAGTTCACCTTGCTGAAATCCGGATGGTTGGCCAAACCATTGAACAGGGTATTGACCGCCGGGAAGAAATGGACTTTATGCTTGGCCAGCTCAGCCAATACCGCCGGAAAATCGCGCGGATTGGGTATCAGGATCAGTTTGCCCCCAATACGCATCGACAGCATCATGGCCACCGTAAAGGCAAAGATATGGTAGAGCGGCAAGGCACAGACCGTGTTCAATTGCTCACCCTGTGGTATCTTTTTCAGGGCTGGATCAAACCAGTCGTCCGTTTGCAGCAGATTAGCCACCAGGTTGCGTTGCAGCAGCACGGCCCCTTTGGACACGCCGGTGGTGCCACCGGTGTATTGCAACACCGCCACGTCGTCGGGCTTGATGACTGGTTTTTTCAGGGTGCCGCTGCTGGCCTTGGCAATCGCCGCATTGAAGCGCACCGCGCTCGGCAGGTTGAAGGCTGGCACCATCTTTTTGACGTTACGCACCACGTAGTTCACCACCGTGCCTTTGAGCAGGCCCAACTGGTCGCCCATGGCGCACAAAACGATGTGTTTGACCGGCGTGGCGGCCAGGCATTTCTCGAGAGTGGCAGCAAAGTTCTCCAGGATGACAATGGCCTTGGCACCTGCGTCCTTGAGTTGATGCTCCAGCTCGCGCGCGGTATACAGCGGGTTGACGTTGACCAGGGTGTAGCCGGCGCGCAAGATACCTGCCACGGCAATGGGGTACTGCAAGACATTGGGCATCATGACGGCCACCCGATCTCCCTTGGCCAGGCCCAGACTTTGCAGATAGACGCCAAAGGTCTGACTCAGTTCGTCGACTTGTTTGTAACTTTGCTCCTTGCCCATGAAGCTGTAGGCAGGACGATCGGCAAACTTCTTGAAACTCTCCTCCATCATGGCCACCATGGAGGCATACCGGGTCACATCAATATCGGAGGACACACCCGGTGGATAGCTTTTGAGCCAGATGCGATCGGTCATGTTGAACACTCCAGAATTTGAACATAAAGTTGGATTTTCACCCGATTGTCAGTTTCTGTAAGCTGTGTTTTCCCTAATTAGACAGAAAACTCCAGACCCGATTCCCGCGCGGTAAAAACTTAAAAAAAAGAGGCCCGTGGGCCTCTTCAGGAGGGGCTCAGGGGCAATTTACGATTTCAAAACAACCAGCACTTCATCGAGCATTTTTTTGGCGTCACCAAAGAGCATGCGGTTGTTGTCTTTGTAAAACAGCGGGTTGTCCACGCCGGCATAACCTGAGGCCATGCTGCGCTTCATGACGATCGAGGTCTTGGCTTTCCAGACTTCGAGCACCGGCATACCGGCAATCGGGCTGCTCGGGTCGTCCTGGGCACCCGGATTGACGATGTCATTGGCACCAATGACCATCACCACGTCCGTCTTGGGGAAGTCGTCGTTCAATTCGTCCATCTCGAACACGATGTCATAGGGCACCTTGGCCTCGGCCAGCAACACGTTCATGTGCCCCGGCATGCGCCCGGCCACCGGATGGATACCAAAACGCACATTGACGCCTTTTTCACGCAGGTGTTTGGTGATCTCAAACACCGTGTGCTGGGCCTGTGCTACCGCCATGCCATAACCCGGAACAATGACCACACTTTTGGCTTCGCGCAGCAACTCGGCGGTCTCGGTAGCGCTGATTGGCGTCACTTCGCCAGCCGGTTGGGCGGCGCCCCCCGCCGGCTTCGGTGCGGCACTGGCCGTACCGAAACCCCCAGCAATCACGCTGATGAAACTGCGCGCCATGGCCTTGCACATGATGTAAGACAGGATCGCGCCACTGGAGCCGACCAACGCACCGGTCACGATCAGCAGGTCATTCGACAGCATGAAGCCGGTGGCCGCAGCGGCCCAACCCGAATAGCTGTTGAGCATGGACACCACCACGGGCATGTCGGCCCCCCCGATGGCCATGACCATGTGGATACCAAAAAGCAAAGCAATCACGGTCATCACGATCAGCGGTGTCATGCCGTCAGCGATGCTGTGGGCGTTGATAAACGCGCGCCCAAAATAAATCACCACCAGCAGCCCGACCAGGTTGAGCCAATGGCGGCCCGGCAACAGCAGCGGGTTGCCACCGATACGGCCGGAGAGCTTGCCAAAGGCCACAATGGAGCCTGAGAAAGTCACCGCACCGATCAGAATGCCAATATAGATTTCGATCTTGTGGATGGACTCTTCGGCAGAAGACAAGGGCGTGCTTTGGCCACCAAACCAATGGAACGACGCCGTCGGATCGATGAACGTGGCAATGCCGACCAGCATCGCCGCCAGACCCACCATGCTGTGCATCAACGCCACCAGTTCGGGCATTTGGGTCATCTGCACCGTACGCGCCGCATACAAACCGATCGACCCGCCCACCAGCATGGCGCCAATGATCCAGGGGATACCGGCCCATGTCACCTGCGGGCCAAACACCGTGGCCAGCACCGCCAGCGTCATGCCGATCATGCCGTAGAGGTTGCCGCGCAACGCGGTCTGTTGGTTGGACAAGCCACCGAGGCTCAAAATAAACAATATGGTTGCGCCGATGTATGCAACCGTGGCCAGACTTGAAGACATGCTCTTGGCTCCTTTTTTCTTATTTACGGAACATGGCCAGCATGCGCTGGGTCACGGCAAAGCCGCCGAACATGTTGATGGCGGTGAGCACAATCGCGGCAGCAGCTACCCAGCTGATCATGTCGTTGGGCCGATCGACCGCACTGGACCAGGGCGATACCTGTACCAGGGCGCCGATGGCAATGATGCTGCTGATCGCGTTGGTCACGCTCATGAGCGGTGTGTGCAATGCCGGCTTGACGTTCCAGACCACCATATAGCCGACAAAGCAGGCCAGCACGAACACCGTGAAGTGCGATAGAAAGGCCGGCGGAGCACTGGCGCCAATCAGCCAGAACAAGGCAGCAGCCACGCCGAACACGATGGCCAGCTTGCTGCCCGCCATGGGTTCGCTGTCACCACCGCCATGGCCATGGGCTTTTTTGGCAGCGGGCGCAGCCACTGGTTTGGCCGCAGCAGCGGGCGCCACAGCCAGCTTGGGTGCAGGCGGCGGCCAGGTGACTTCACCGTTTTTGATGACGGTGAGGCCGCGAATGGCGTCATCTTCCATGTTGACGTTGACCAGGCCGTCCTTGGTCTTGCACAACTCCTCTGAGAGGCGAAACAGGTTGGTCGAGTACAAGGTCGACGATTGCTTGGCCAGGCGACTGACCAGGTCGGTGTAACCGACGATGGTGACGCCGTGCTTCACCACGACCCGGCCGGGCTCGGTCAACTCGCAGTTACCGCCCTGCTCGGCTGCCATGTCGACAATGACGCTGCCCGGCTTCATGCTTTGCACCATCTCGGCTGTGATCAGCTTGGGTGCAGGCTTGCCGGGGATCAGCGCGGTGGTGATGATGATGTCAACCTCACGGGCCTGCTTGGCGTACATGGCGCGCTGCGCCTGCTGGAAGCCCTCGCTCATGACCTTGGCATAGCCGCCGCCGCCAGAACCCTCTTCCTCATAATCGACTTTGACGAACTCGCCGCCCAGTGACACCACCTGGTCGGCCACTTCGGCACGCGTGTCATTGGCGCGCACGATGGCGCCCAAACCGGCCGCCGTGCCAATCGCTGCCAGACCGGCCACACCCGCCCCGGCAATGAATACCTTGGCCGGCGGCACCTTGCCCGCGGCCGTGATCTGCCCATTGAAGAAGCGGCCAAAGGCATTGGCGGCCTCAATGACCGCCCGGTAACCGGCAACACCCGCTTGGGAGGTCAAGGCGTCCATTTTCTGGGCGCGGCTGAGCATCCGTGGCAGCGCGTCAATGGCCAGCACGGTCACCTTTTTGGCGGCGAGTTGCTGCATCAGATCGGGGTTTTGTGCCGGCCAGATGAAGCCAATCAGAATTTGCCCCTCGCGCATCAGCGCGACTTCATCGGCGGAGGGGGGACGCACCTTGAAGACAATGTCAGAGCCAGACCACAAGGCGGCGGCCGAATCAAGCACCGTCGCGCCAGCAGCACGGTAGGTGTCATCGGAACAATTCGCAGCATCGCCCGCACCTGATTCGACGGCGACGGAGAAGCCCAGCTTGATCAGTTTTTCCACCACCTCGGGCACCGTGGCCACACGCTTTTCATCCGGAAAAGTTTCTCGCGGTACGCCAATGCGCTGCCCGGTGTGAATGGATGACGGTGGAACGGCTGTTTGGTTCGATGTCTCTTGAGTGGTAGCGCCAGCTTGCATAAAGCGTCTCCTCATTTGGTGTTTGGCAAGTTCTTTAAACCGCGAGAGCTTACATCAGTTTTAAATTTATGAGGTTTCTTAAAAGGCCACTTCTTGATCCATCTCAAATGGGTGAATCAATCGCGGTCGGCCTGCAGATCAGCAAGTTGCCGATAATCCAGCCATGACAAACCGATGGAAACCCAGCGCCACCGTGGCCGCAATCATTGAACAACAGGGCAGATTTTTGCTGGTGGAAGAACACACACCCGAGGGCCTGCGCCTGAACAATCCGGCGGGCCACCTCGACGAAGGCGAGAGCCTGGTTGAGGCTTGCGCCCGCGAGGCGCTTGAAGAAACCATGCATGTGTTTACCCCGACGCACTTGCTCGGGGTCTACCTGTCGCGCTTTCAACGCCAGGCCGGCCCAGCCATGGCCGCTGAAGACATCACCTACCTGCGGTTTGCCTTTTGCGGCACTCTGGGCGCCCTGCAGGCCGGGCGCCACCTGGACACTGGCATTGTGCGCACCCTGTGGCTGAGTCGGGACGAACTTCGCGCCAGCGCCACACGGCACCGCAGCCCACTCGTGCTGCAGTGCGTAGAAGATTATGTGCGGGGCCAGCGTTACCCGCTGTCGCTGATTCACACCGACATCAGCGTGATCAACCCACAGCCCTTTGCGACGGTGACCAACCTATGAACAGCACGGCCAAACGACAGCGCGTGGTGGTGGGATTGAGCGGCGGCGTGGACTCTGCGGTGACTGCTTGGCTACTCAAGCAGCAAGGTCATGAGGTGATTGGCATCTTCATGAAAAACTGGGAAGAGGACGATCGGACATCGGACGAGGACAGTCGCTACTGCTCTTCCAACATTGACTTTGTCGACGCTGCTGCCGTCGCCGACGTGATTGGCATCGAGATCGAGCATGTGAACTTTGCCGCCGAGTACAAAGACCGGGTGTTTGCTGAGTTCCTGCGCGAGTACAGCAACGGGCGCACACCGAACCCTGACATTTTGTGCAACGCCGAGATCAAGTTCAAGGCCTTTCTCGATCACGCCATGCGCCTGGGGGCCGAGAAAATTGCCACCGGACACTACGCCCGCGTTCGCTTCAATGCCGGCACCGGTTGCCATGAGTTGCTCAAGGGCCTGGACCCGGCAAAAGACCAGAGCTATTTCCTGCACCGGCTCAATCAGAAACAATTGGCCAATACGCTGTTTCCAGTGGGCGAGTTGCTGAAAACCGAGGTACGTCGTATTGCGCTGGAAATTGGCCTGCCCAACGCCAAAAAGAAAGACTCCACCGGCATCTGCTTCATTGGCGAGCGGCCGTTTCGCGAATTTTTGAACCGCTTTATTGCCAAAGAGCCGGGCCCGATCAAGAACGACAAAGGCCACACCATTGGCGAGCACGTGGGTTTGAGCTTTTACACTTTGGGGCAGCGTCAGGGGCTCGGCATTGGCGGGCTTAAAGCCAAAGGGGCACCGCGTGGTGGTGGCGACCATGCGCCCTGGTTTGTGGCGCGCAAGGACATGACCAACAACACGTTGTGGGTGGTGCAGGGCCATGATCACCCATGGCTCCTGTCGCACGAACTCACGGCGCAAGACGCCAGTTGGGTCGCAGGCAAGGCACCCACCACACAGGCGCTGGCGGCCAAAACCCGTTACCGCCAGAGCGATGCACCTTGCCACCTGACCGTGCCGGCGGCAGATGCTTTCAGTCTGAGCTTTGCAGCGCCGCAATGGGCCGTGACACCCGGGCAGTCTGCCGTGCTCTACGACGGCGAGGTTTGCCTGGGCGGCGGCATCATCACGCCTTAGCCCATGCGCGAGAACAGGCTTTCCATGTCCTTGAGCACGGCGTCCATGTGTTCCTTTTGGCTTGCATCAGGGTCGACACAGGTAGCCAACTCTTGCGCCATGAAGCACATGGCCAGGCGCAGATAGGTGCTGTCGAGCGCCTTGCGCACCGCAGAGAACTGCTGGCCGATCTTCAGGCAGCTTTCGCCCTCTTCGATCATGCGCTGAACGCCCCGGATCTGGCCTTCAGCGCGGCGCAGGCGGTTGAGCACCTCGGTGCGGGCAGCTTCGTTGGTCAAAACGGTCATGCGATATCCCGATTAAAAACGGCTGCCACTCAATTGGCGCAACCGATTTTTGACTCAGGCACACCCAGCTTTTTCAGGATGATGCCCAGTGGACAAAAATTGGTGAAACCCGATTGAAACAAATTGGCCCCCACAAACGCCGTGAAGGCGAGCGCCCACTTGCTGACGAACAGCGGGCTGCCCTCGACGCCCAAGGCCAGTGAAATCATGACAAACAGGCCGGCGAAAACCAAAATATAACGTTGTACGGTCATGGTAAAAAACTCCTTCTTCACTTGTTGAGACGATTGATGCCGAGCAGGCCCATGATGTATTTTTCATAGATGGGCTCAGAGGTGCCTTTTTTAAGTTTGCGCATGAAATACTTCTCGTAGGCAATCTTGGCCAGGTGCACCCACTTGCCTTTCTTGAACCAGTTGACGTTGCGCGGTGGAATTTGCGGCAGGGCCACAAACGCGGCGCCGGTGTCACCCATGTCGGCCAAGCAAACCGCATTCCAGGTGCCCTTGGCGGTGGCGGGTTTGCCAGCCAGGTCATCGGCGATGTTGTGGCAGATGGCGGTCATCATGCTCTCGATCATGTAGCCGGTCTTGGGTGTGCCGGTGGGCACGGGCGTGACCTCGACTGGCGGAATCGCGACGCAAACGCCGGCAGAATAAATATTGCGATAGGCTTTGCTGCGCTGGAATTCGTCGATCAGGACCATGCCGCGCGGGTTGCACAAATTGGGCACGGCAGCCACGGCATCAACCCCCTTGAAGGCCGGCAGCATCATCGACAGCTTGAACGGTACCTCATGGTCCTTGACCGGGTTGCCATGGTCATCGAGCTGGGTCACAAATATCTTGCCCTGCTCGACCTTGGTGGTCTTGGCGTTGGTGATCCACTTCATGTCGCGGCCACGCAATTCGGATTCGAGCATCGACTTGCTGTCACCCACACCGCCCAGCCCGAGATGGCCAATGTAGGGCTCGCTGGTGACAAAAGTCATGGGCACCTTGTTGCGTAACTTGCGTCGGCGCAGGTCGGTGTCCAGGATCATGGCGAACTCGTAGGCTGGTCCAAAACAGCTCGCACCGGGCATGGCACCGACCACGATCGGACCGGGGTTTTTCAAAAATTCCTCATAGTCGGCAAAAAATGCCTGTGCATGGTCCACATGGCAAATGGAATGGGTAAAGCCACCGCCACCCGACTTCAGCGGCCCAGCACCAGCGACCTCGTCAAAGGCCAGCTTGGGGCCGGTGGCGATCAGCAGGTAGTCGTAGTCCAGTGTCTGACCGTCCAGCAGCGTCAGCTTGCTGGCAACCGCATCGATGTGGGTCACGGCTTTGCCAATAAAACCGATTTTTTTGCGCGCCAGATAGGGTGCAATCGGCAGGGTGACGGCCTCTCGCTCGCGCCAGCCCACCGCAACCCACGGATTGCTAGGCACAAACTGAAAGTAGTCGGTGCTGTTGACCACGGTGATGCGATGCTCGGCGGGCAGCATTTCGCGCAATTCGTAGGCTGCGGGCATGCCGCCAATGCCTGCACCCATGATGACGATGTGAGCCATGTCTTGTCTCCTGTAATTTAAAAGTTAATGGGCTTGACCGAGGGAACCTGACGCATCTGCGTGCGCCTTGTTACGGCGCGAATACAGCGCGTAATACAACACCGGAATCACCACCAGCGTGAGCAACGTGGACACCAGAATTCCGAAAATAAGGGAAATGGCGAGTCCGTTAAAAATAGGATCGTCCAGAATAAAGAAAGCACCAATCATCGCCGCCAAGCCGGTCAATGCAATGGGTTGCGCGCGCACAGCGGCTGACTGCACCACCGCTTCCTTGAAAGCCATGCCTTGCGCCACCTGCAACTCGATGAAGTCCACCAGCAAAATAGAGTTGCGCACAATGATGCCCGCCAGCGCAATCATGCCAATCATCGACGTCGCCGTGAACTGCGAACCTAGCAGCGCATGCCCCGGCATGACACCAATGATGGTCAACGGAATCGGCGCCATGATCACCAGCGGTGTCAAATAACTTCTGAACTGCGCCACCACCAAAAGATAAATCAGGATCAGGCCGACGCCGTACGCAGCTCCCATGTCGCGAAAGGTGTCGTAGGTGATCTGCCATTCGCCGTCCCACTTGACCGCGTACTGGCGATAAGGGTCGCTGGGCTGGTTGATCCAGTACTCACCCAACTGGCCGGTGCCTGGCATCGCTGCCGCCTGCAATTTGTCGCGGATGGCGAACAGGCCATACAAGGGCGAGTCGAGTTTGCCCGCCATGTCGCCAAAGACATAGCTGACCCCTTGCAAATCCTTGGTAAAGAAGGGCTTGTCGATCACGCCCTGCTCCACTTGCACCAGCTCTGAGAGTGGCACCATTTGGCCGTTGGCAGCCCGCAAAGGCATGGCAAGAATCGCATCCAACCCGACCTGGTCCACCAGCGGCAGCTGCAGGCGTACCGGCACCGGGTATTTGGTGTGGCCATCATGCAGGTAGGCCGCATCGACCCCGCTGAGCGCGATGGCCGCCGTCTGCGCCACCATCGCCACAGGAATACCCAGCGACTCGGCACGCTGACGGCGCACCCGCAGGTAAGCACGCGGTGCATCGTCCTTGAGCGAGGTGTCCACACCCACAATGTCTGGGGTGGCAATAAAGGCTTGTGCCACCCGGCGCGCCAATGCCTGGCGTCCGCCTTCATCCGGGCCATAAACCTCGGCCACCAGGGGCGACATCACAGGGGGACCGGGCGGCACTTCAACCACCTTGATCAGGGCGTGGTGGCGCGCACCAATTTTCTCCAGCGCCGGGCGCAGTCGCTGTGCAATCACGTGGCTTTTGTCGTCCCGATGCTGCTTGTCAACTAAATTCACCTGTACGTCACCCTGCTCGGCATCGGCACGCAGGTAATACTGGCGCACCAGGCCATTGAAGGTGATTGGCGAAGCGGTGCCGGCATAGGCCTGCAGGTTCAGCACTTCAGGTTGCTGCGCCAGGTAAGCCCCCAGCTCATGCAGCGCGGCGGCGGTGTTTTCAAGTGGGGTACCGGCCGGCATTTCGACCACCACCTGGAACTCGCTCTTGTTATCGAAAGGCAGCATCTTGAGCACCACCCACTGCACCAGGGTCAGCCCCACGGACAGCAACAGCGCCACCAGAATACCCACCAGCAGCAGCCAGCGCTTTTTGGCGCTGTCCAAAAATGGCGTCAGCACCCAAGTGAACAGGCGCTGCAGCTTGGGGCCCAGGCCGGTTGGCGCTGCTGCAACGGCATCACCGTGCGCGTGCTGGCGCATCACTTTGAGCGCCAGCCAGGGCGTAACCGTGAAAGCAATGACCAGCGAAATGGCCATGCCCAAGCTGGCGTTGATCGGGATCGGGCTCATATAGGGGCCCATCAAACCACTGACAAAGGCCATCGGTAACAAGGCCGCTATCACCGTCAGCGTTGCCAGTATGGTGGGGCCACCCACTTCATCAACAGCCGCCGGAATGATCTCGCGCAGACTGCGCTCAGGGTACAGGTTTTGATGCCGGTGGATGTTTTCTACCACCACAATCGCATCATCGACCAGAATACCAATGGAAAAAATCAGCGCAAACAGGGACACTCGGTTCAAGGTAAAGCCCCAGGCCCAAGAGGCGAACAAGGTGGCCATCAGCGTCAGGATCACGGCGGTTCCCACGATCACGGCCTCACGCCGACCCAGTGCAAAACCCACCAACAAAATCACCGAACCGGTGGCAAATGCCAGTTTCTGGATCAGTTTGTTGGCCTTTTCTGCGGCCGTTTCACCATAGTCGCGGGTGATGGTGGTTTGCATGTTGCTGGGAATCACGGTGTTGCCGAGCTCCTGCACCCGGGCACGCACGGCACGGGCCACGTCGACCGCGTTGGTGCCCGGCTTTTTGGTCACCGTCAGGGTCAGGGCCGGGTAGACCCCGCCAGGCACCAATGCCTGCGCATCGCCGCCTACAACGGCAGCGGGGGTGGCCGCGCCTGGCGTGAACCACACATAGCGCTGCGGCAGCTGCGCACCGGTCTCAATGCGCGCAACTTCACGCAAAAAAACGGGTTTGCCACTGCTGATGCCCACCACCAGGTCGCCTACATCCTGCTCCGAACGCAAGAATTCTCCGGTTTCCACACTCAGCATCTGACCACCAGGCACCTGTGGGTCAAGCACTGCGCCAGAAGGCATGCTGGTGTTGGCTGCGGCCAGCAAGGCCTTGAGCGACAGCACATCAACACCACGCTCGCGCAGGCGCACCGGGTCCAGCCACACGTGCACGGCGCGCTGCGGTCCGCCAATGGTTTTCACCTCACGCGTTCCCGCGACCCGCTTCAACTCAACCTCCACCGTACTCGCCACACGCTCCAGATCGACGGCGGGCAGCGCGTCTTTGCTCCATAAGGTCACTGCCAGCACAGGCACATCGTCAATGCCCTTGGGCTTGACGATGGGAGTCAGCGTGCCCAGTTCCCGCGGCAACCAGTCCTGGTTGGCATTGAGAACGTCATATAGCCGCACCAGCGCATCCGTGCGCGGCACGCCCACCTTGAACTGCACGGTCATCACTGCCATGCCAGGCCGCGCGACCGAATAGGTGTGCTCAATTCCAGCAATCTGGCTCAGCACCTGTTCGGCCGGACGTGCCACCATGTTGTGCACATCCACACTGCTGGCACCGGGAAACGGAATCAGCACGTCAGCCATGGTGACGTTGATCTGCGGCTCTTCTTCGCGCGGCGTCACCAGCACCGCAAACAAGCCGAGAAGCAGCGCCACCAGCGCCAGCAAAGGGGTGATGGCGTTGAGCTTGAACGCCTTCGCCATGCGCCCGGAAATACCCAATGGGGAATTGTTCGGCATGCTCATCTCACTTGGCCGGGTTGACAACGGCCGTGGCACCTGCCAGACCGGCGCGCACTGGCTCCAGCGCCACCTGATCGGTGTCGGTCAATCCTGCCAGCACCTCGACACCCTGCAAACCATGCTCAGAGCCAAGGCGAATCGCCTTGAGCGCAAAACCCTGCCCCGACACCACATAAACGGCTGTCAACTCACCCCGGCGCAGAACAGCTGCGGACGGAATGAGCAAACGCTGTGACTGACCCGCGGCAAAACGCACCCGCACCTGCTGACCCGGCAACAAGCCTTTGCTTGCGCTGGCGGGCAATTCCAGTCGCCATTCAATGGTTTGCGACACTGCGTCAGCCGTAGGCAGGTGGCTGGTCTGGCTGGGGCGAACCCATTGCGGCGAACCATCTGCCGCGCGCACCTGCACTTCCACAGCGGCGCTGCCCTGCGCCAGGCTTGAGCGCGACACCGGCACTTGCACCACCGCCCGCAGCGGCAAGGGCGCATAAAGCGTCAGCAGCGGCTTGCCGGGAAAAGCCAGGTCACCCGCTTCCGCCAACGTTTGCAGCACAAAGGCATCGAACGGCGCAGTCACCCGGGTAAAAGCTTGCGTCAAACCAGACTGTTTTTCGCCAGCGCTGGCCTGGTCGCGACCGGCTTGCGCTGATTTGAGCTGGACATCGGCCGT
>JAQSDS010000437.1 GCA_029946045.1 Rhodoferax sp. | reverse complement strand
GCCGGCAGTGCGGCACGCAGGTCGTGGGTCAATTGGGCCCGCTGCATGGCGGCCTCCTGCAAAGCCGGGGTGAAAAAGCTGAATCGGTTGCGCCCTGCCGCCTTGGCCACATACAGCGCCTGATCGGCATTTTTCAGCAGGTCCTCCACCTCCGTGGTGTCAGTCGGATAAACCGTGACACCCATGCTGGCGGACACAAAAACCTGGTCCAACCCCAATTGGAACGACGCGCTCAAGGTGTTCAGAAGTTTGGGCAGAATGCTCTGCAGATTGGACTCATCGCTCAGGCTGGTGATGATGACCGTGAACTCATCGCCACCCATGCGGGCCACGGTATCGGTTTCACGCAGGCAGCGCTGAATGCGTTGCGCCGCCTCGACCAGCAAATCGTCACCGCGGTCATGTCCGAGCGTGTCATTGACCTCCTTGAAATGGTCGAGATCAATGAACAACAGCGCTAATTTGTGCCCGTTACGGCGACATTTCTTGATTTCCTGAACCAGCCGTTCACGCATCAAACGTCGATTGGGCAGGCCGGTCAGCGCGTCAAAGTGCGCCTGCTGCCAGACCAGCGCATCGGCTGTTTTGCGCTCGGTGATGTCAGCGTGGGTACCCAACATGCGCAGCGCCTTGCCCTGGGCATCGCGGCTGATCACCATGCCCCGGCTATGCACCCACTTCCAGTTGCCGTCCTTGCACAGCACCCGATGCTCGTTGCTGTAGGTGAGCGTGAGACCATCGAGGTGGGACTGCCGGTCGTGCTGCACGCGCCCGACATCTTCGGGGTGAACCAGCGCGTCGAGCTCAGTCACATTGGCCTGGAGCTCACCATCGTCATAGCCGTACATGCGCAAAAGATTCGGCGACAGGTACTGCTCGCCACTTTGCACCTGCAGGTCCCAGACCCCGTCACCCACGCTCTCCAGCGCCAATTTCCAGCGCGCCTCGCTGTCGCGCAAGGCCATCTCGGTCTGTTTGCGCCGGGTAATGTCCTGCACAATCGCTGTGCGTTTGACCGCAACACCATTGACCCAGGTGGTGGTGCCCCGTGAGTGCAACCAGATGCGTCGGCCTTTGAGGGTCAGCATTTCAATCTCGAACTCGTGGGTTGGCGCGGGCTGGCCAGAAGACTGGTAAGACGCCGCGTCGATGGCCAGCGATTCTTCGGTGTGCAAGGGTCTGATGGTCTCGGGCGAGGGCGTAAAGTTTTGCGGAGTGGTCTCGAAAATGCGGTACACACCATCGGTCCAGGTGACCTGCCCGTGTTGCAGATCCTCTTCCCAGCCGCCGAGTTCGGCCAGTGCCTGAGTGGCAAAAAGCAACTGGTTGGCGCGCTTGCGGCCGGCTTCGGCCTGCACGTAATCGCTGACATCCACCACCGTCTGCACCATACCGGCACCTGGCATGCGTCTGGTTTGGACCTGCAAGGTACGCCCCAGATGTTTCAAACGCAAATAGTGCTCGGTCATCAGGGCATCGTCAGCTGCGACCTCCCCGTCAGGCTTGCTCAATGGATGCGGTGCGCCAGCAAAATCACCGCGTTGCATCTGAAAATCATAAATCTCGCGCAAGGATGGGCCACTTGCCAGAAACTCTGGCGGTACGTCAAGCAACTCGGACGCACTGGGATTGAAATGGCTCACGCAGCCATGGGCATCAAACACGCAAACACCTTGACCGATATTGGCCAACAGGCTTTGCCAGAAGTCATGGAGTGCCTGACCGGTACTGATTTCAGAATTTACATTTGCCATAACTTTGTTACCCAAAAAAAACAATTCCAAACGTCACAAAACCACGTTTTCAGCGGAACGCGCTGGCAAACACAACTGCACGCGCAGCCCCCGGGGCTGTGCCGCCAGAACCTGCGCGTGGCCGCCATGGCGCTGGGCGATCTCCGCCACAATGGCCAGCCCCAGACCACAACCACCAGGCATGTCACTGGCACGCCAAAAGCGCTCGAACACATGCGGCAAATCCTGCTCTGACAGGCCTGGGCCGTTGTCGGCGACTTCAAGTACCACCTGTCCAGCCTGCACTTGCACACTCAAGGTCACTTCGCTACCGGTCCCGGCATACATCAAGGCGTTGTCAATCAGATTATTCAACGCTTCACGCAGCAAGAAGGCTTCTCCTTCAAGTATCAGATGGTCAACGCCTTCATAACCCAAGTCTATCCCGGCCTTGAGTGCGCGTGGTGTCCAGTCGCGCGCCACCTCACGCGCCAGGCTGGCCACATCCAGCGGCTGCAAGTGAACCTCGACCTCATTACGTGCCAGCGACAACAACTGTTGCACCAGGTGGGCACTGCGCTGGGCCCCCGAGAGCACTTTAAGCAGCCGCGCGCGCAAGGCCTGCGGGTCGTTTTCTGCCAGCGCCAGCTCGGTTTGACTGATCAAGCCCGCCAGAGGGGTGCGCAACTGGTGGGCGGCATCGTTCAAAAACCGCTTTTCCTGGCCCAGACTGCGTCGCACTGCGGTGAGCAAGTGATTCACAGCACCCGCCAGCGCGTGCACTTCCTGCGGTGCCTGGTCCATCTCAATCGGCGACAGGTCCGACAGGACCTGGTCACGCCGGTCGCCCAATTGCATCTGCAGCCGGGCCAAGGGTTGCAAGCCGCGGGAAATACCACCATAAACCAGCACGCTCAGCACCATGCCCAGCAGCAGCAGGGGCACCAGCATATCGGCAACCAGCTCGGTGGTCAGACGCTTTTGCACCGCCAGGCTTTTGGCCACCTGAACCCGCATGCGTTGGGGTGCGCCGGTATCGCCGTAGTCCAGCTCGAGCAGCGCCACACGCATCGGTTTGCCTTCAACCTGGGCGTTGTAGAGCAGCGCCTCGCGGGTCGGCAGTTGCAGCTGTTCTGCCGGGGCCGGCAACTTGCCGTTGCCCAGCAGGAAGCTGCCAGGAGGGCTCGACACCATGTAGCTGACCCGGTCATCGGGGTCCTGTTCAATGATGTCCTGCGCGGCCCTGGGAAAGTCAATCAGCAAACCCGAACCGATCGGCTTGACCTGACGCGCGAGCGAACGCACCGATTGGGTCAATGACTGGTCAATGGCTTTTTCAGCGTAATTCAAGGCAATCCGGTAGGCCAGCGCGCCGCCGACCAAAAACAAGACCAGTTGCGGCAGCAACAACCAAAGCAACAACTGGCGCTTGAGTGACAGGCCGCGACGTAGCGTTGGGGTGGTCATGTGCGCCTGGCCCGGCTCAGGCAACGCCGGTTTCCAGCATGTAACCCAGGCCACGAACATTGCGAATGTTCAGGCCCGAATCGACCAGTTTTCGCCGCAGGCGATGGATATAAACCTCCAGCGCATTGGAGGCCAGGGCACCGGGCTCACCGGGCTCACCTTGCCAGGTTTCAAGTACATCTTCGCGGCTCACCACGCGACCGGCATGGGTCACAAGCAGCGACAAAAGCGCCCATTCACGCTGCGTCAGTTCGAGCGCCTCGTCGCCCAGCCAGGCTTGCGGCAAAGTGGCGTCAACCCGCAACGGCCGCGCCGTCGGGCTGGCGGCCAGCTCCAGTGAGCCACCAAATGCCGGCAGCCGGGCGCGTCGCAGTAAGGAAGCCATGCGGGCCTGCAATTCGGCCATGTTAAAGGGTTTGGTGAGGTAATCATCGGCGCCGGCGTTAAGCCCCTGGACCCGATCATCCACCCCGTCGCGCGCTGTCAAAATCAGCACGGGCAAGGCGGGCAGGCGCTTGCGCACCCAGCGTAACACCTCCATGCCACTGATTTTTGGCAAGCCCAGATCGAGCACCACACCGTCAAAGCGCTGCGCCTCCAGCAAGGCCTGCGCGGCCTCGCCGTCAGCCGCCGCCATGACGCTGTGGCCGTCCTGGGTAAACAGCGCAGACAGGCCATCGCGCAGCAATTCGTCGTCTTCAATGATCAGCAAACTTGACATGCTGCGAGCATACCCGAGGCGCTCATGCCTGTTGGCACGGGATCAAGGCCAAAGCTGCCTGCACCGCGTTCACGCGGGCGGCATGCATGGCTTGCGCGATTTGTTGCCCTTTGGCACCGCCTGCCATGGCTTTGGACGCAAGCTCATGGGTGGCGATCCCCTGGGCGGCCGCCAGCGCCGCCTGCAAACGCAGGCGTTGTGGGTAGGCGGCGTCAGCGTAGCCCAAGCGCCCGCGCGCGTCACATTCGCAGGCCAGCAGAATCAGGGCGAAACGCGCCGGTTTGCGCAATGCGTCGCAGCGCTCGAGCAGCCGCACCAGCGCCGCCGCATCGAACTCCAGGGAGCGGTGGATATTGCTGTGTTCGCGTGCCATCACTTCGGCCAGCTCCCGGCACTCGGTAGGCACGCGCAAACGCGCACACAGGCCTTGCAGCAAGGGCACACTGCGTTGTTCGTGTCCCAGATGGCGCGGCAGAATGTCAGCGGGCGTATTGCCCTTGCCGAGGTCGTGGCACAGGCAGGCCAGCCGCACCGGCAGCGGCGCTTGCAGGCGCGCGCTCATGTCGAGCACCATCATCACGTGAACGCCGGTATCGACCTCGGGGTGGTAGTCGGCGCGCTGCGCCACGCCCCACAGGCAGTCCACTTCGGGCAGCAATCTGGCCAGCGCACCACAGTCGCGCAGCACGGCAAACATGCGCGAAGGCATGACTTCCATCAAGCCTTTGGCCAACTCCTGCCAGACGCGCTCGGGCACCAGGTGGTCGACCTCGCCACTGGCCACCATCTCGCGCATCAGTTGCAGCGTTTCCGGCACCAGTGTGAAATCGGGAAACCGGGCGGCCAGGCGCGCCAGCCGCAAAATGCGCACCGGATCTTCGCGAAATGCCGGACCCACATGGCGAAACAGCTTGTGGGTCAGGTCCTGCAAGCCAGCGTAAGGATCAATGAGACTTTGCGGTGCCCACGACCCGTCGGGGCCCAGCTGCGCAGCCGCCACCGCCATGGCATTGATGCTGAGGTCACGCCGCGCCAGGTCTTGCGCCAGAGTCACGTCTGGTGCCGCATGGATGACAAAGCCATGGTAGCCCGGCGCCGTCTTGCGCTCGGTGCGCGCCAGCGCATATTCTTCATGGGTTTGCGGGTGCAGGAACACCGG
The DNA here is from genome assembly GCA_029946045.1 of Rhodoferax sp. Taxonomy (GTDB): domain Bacteria; phylum Pseudomonadota; class Gammaproteobacteria; order Burkholderiales; family Burkholderiaceae_C; genus Rhodoferax. The sequence continues at coordinate 8,362 of JAQSDS010000437.1, read as the reverse complement.
AAAGTCTTTGCCCACGGGCACAAAGCCCTGCGCTGCCATGTGTTCCGGCGCGCTGCCCACCACCACCCAGTCGCGGTCCTTCACGGGCAGCCCCAGCAGCGCATCACGCACCGCACCGCCGACCATGTAAATTTGCATATTGGGGTCCAACACGTCAGCGCGACAAGCGGTAAGGCTCTTCAAAGTCCAAAAAATCCTGCTCTTCCAGCGCGCCCTCGACCCATGCCCTGACGCCCGGCAGCGCCAACACGCGCTGAACGTAGGCCGCAATGTCGGCGGGCAGAGGCAAGCCGTAGGTCAGCAAGCGCGAGCAAACAGGGGAAAAATAGGCATCGGCCACACTGAAATCGCCAAACAGCATGGGCCCGCCATGCACTTCCAGGCACTGTTGCCACATGGCAACCAGGCGGGCGACGTCGGCCCGCACCGCAGGCTGATCACGCCAGACCAATGCACCTGCCTCGGGCAAGCTAGCCTCAATATTCATTGGGTAATGAGCGCGCAGACCGGTAAAACCGCTGTGCATCTCGGCACACAGGCTACGGGCTTGGGCCCGAGCCGCCTTGTCAACGGGCCAAAGCATTTTTTCGGGAAACTGCTCGGCCACATATTCGGCGATGGCCAGCGTGTCCGACACCACCAACTCACCGTCGACCAGCACCGGCACCTTGCCACAGGACGACAAGCTGCGCAGCGTCGCCTTGAATTGCGACTCAGGTGTGAGGGCGTCAAAGCGCACCATCACCTCTTCAAACGGGATCCCGGCCTGGGTCAGCATGACCCAGGAACGCATGGACCAGGACGAGTAATTCTTGTTGCCAATATAGAGTTTCATCAAGCTGCCTTTCAAAGAGTGATGTCAGCAGCCAAGCGCTGCACCGGCGGCGGCTGGCTGAGCGCGGTCGTCCACGTGGCGTCGGCCTGCCAGCGCGCCCACCACACCAGCAGCTCTGGCCCGGGCATGGGTTTGGCAATGCCGTAGCCCTGGGCCAGTTCACAGCCCAGCTGCAGCAAAGCGCGGCCATGGGCCACGGTTTCAACCCCTTCCGCGATGACTTCGCGCTTGAAGGCATGGGCCAGCCCGATCACCCCCTGCAAAATGGCCAGGTCATCGGCGTCGTCGAGCATGTCGCGGACAAAGCTTTGGTCAATTTTTATTCTGGCCACGGGCAAGCGCTTGAGATAGTTCAGCGAGGAGTAGCCGGTGCCAAAATCGTCGATGGCGAACAACACGCCCATCTGCCGACATTGCTCAATGACATGGGTCACGCCGCCAATGTCTTCCAGCGCGCTGGTTTCCAGAACTTCTAGTTCCAGTTGGCTGGCTGGAACCGTCGGGTGTTGCGCCAGGATGGCGCGCAGACGTCCGAGAAAATCCCGTTGCTGCAACTGGCGCGCGCCCACATTCACGCTCACGGCCAGATCGAGTCCCTGGGCATGCCAGGCCTGCACCTGATGGAGTGCGGTGTGAATGACCCATTCGCCCACTTCCACCGCCAGCGCATGGGTCTCGATGACCGGCAGAAAAAGCCCCGGCCCGAGCAGGCCACGGGTCGGATGCTGCCAGCGAATCAAGGCCTCGGCACCCACCAACTGACCGGTGCGCATATTGACTTTGGGCTGGTAATGCAGAATCAACTGACCACTGCCCAGCGCATCCCGAATTTCCTCCAGGTTTTCATTGTGACCACGCACACTGCGGTCATGCTCGGCATCAAAAACGCAAAACCGGTTTTTTCCCAGCAGTTTGGCCTGGTACATAGCCTGGTCGGCCTGACGCTGCAATTGGTCGGCATCGATGTCAAACTCTTGCGGGTAAAAGGTGACGCCCAGGCTGGCCGTCACCTGCAAACTGGCGTCGTTGAAGGCCATGGGTTCTGCCACTGCACCCAGCAAGCGGCTCAGCGTGGGCAACAGTTCGGTATCGTTCGCCACGTCCACCAACACAGCGACAAATTCATCGCCCCCGATCCGCGCCAGGGTATCGCCCTCGCGCAGGGTCAGTTTCATGCGGTTGGCCAGCACCATGAGCAAATGGTCACCGGCGTCGTGACCAAAGTTGTCGTTGATGGCCTTGAAGCCATCCAGATCCAGAAAAAGGACAGCCAGTTTGAGACCACGGCGCTGGCAATGCAACATCGATTGGCTCAGGCGGTCAGCCAGCAGAACGCGATTGGGCAAATTGGTCAGGGCGTCGTAATGCGCAATATGTTGCAGTTGCTGCTCATGCTGCTTGGCTTCCGTGACGTCGGAAAAGATGGCCACGTAATGGCGCGGCTTGCCGTGGGCGTCATGCACCGTGCTGATGGTCAGCATCTCGGCATAGATGTCGCCATTCTTGCGACAGTTCCAGACATCACCGTACCAATGGCCCTTGTCATGCAGGTCTCGCCACATGGCGCCGTAAAAGGCCTTGTCTTGCCGCCCTAATTTCAGAATGCGCGGATTCTGACCAATCACTTCATCGTGGCCGTAACCGGTGATCAGGCTGAAGGCCTGGTTCACATCGATGATCGCACCCGCGGTATCGGTGATCATGATGCCTTCCCGGGCCGTGCCAAAGACACTGGCGGCGAGCATGAGCTTATCTTCGGCCAGCTTGCGTTGGGTCATGTCTGAAATATAGCCATACCAAAGCACAGCACCATCGACTTCCCGCTCGGGCATCGCGCTGGCATGCAGCCAGCGCTCGATACCGTCTTCGAACCGGATCCGGTACTCCTGCTCCCAGAGTGTCAACTGCTGCGCGGATTGCTGGATGCTGGCCATCACGCCATCCCGGTCATCCGGGTGAATCAGGGCAAAAACGGGGCCAGCATCCTGCTGCGCATCGGCGGCACTCACGCGCTGACGGTACAGGCCACTGATGTCCTCGCTGACAAACGGAAACGACCCCGTGCCGTCAGGACGCATTCTGAACTGGTACAGCACCCCGGGCACCCGACTGGCAATCTTCTTGAAGCGGTTGAGCACCTCTTCGCGCGCCTCACGCGCCTGCTTTTTCTCGGTGATGTCGGAGATCACCCCGACATAGCGCCTCAAGCTGCTTTGCTTGTCCTGTGAGACGCTGATGGCCAGGTGGGCATCAAACAGGCTACCGTCTTTGCGCCGGTTCACCAGTTCACCACGCCACATGCCAGTTTGATTCAACTGCTCCCACAGACCCACATAGAACGCCCGGTCATACTGACCCGACGACCAAAGCCGGGGATTGCGCCCCAGCACCTCCTGCTCCGAATACCCCATGATGCGCGTGAATGCCGCGTTGACCGACAAGATATTGGCCTCACTGTCGGTCACAACAATGGCTTCCGAGCTGGCCACGAAGACCGCCGCATTGATGCGCAGCAGGCGTTCAGCTTGCGCGCTTTGCTCTGACAATGCGCGCTGCTTCATCAGAGCCATCTGGCGGCTGTAAAAGGCGATGGACAGGCCCACGAGCAGCAACAATACCGGCGTCAGGATACCCAGCAGGGTTCTCACCTCGGCGCGCCAGGGCACCAGAACACTGTCGCGATCAAGGTGCGCAACGACCACAAAAGGATAGAGGCGCGAAGCACGGAAGGCGGTCAATTGGGCCTGGCCCTGCACATCCGTGTGCGTGTAGGTCCCGGACTCGGCGACACCCGCGGCCAGACGACGCGCGACCTCGGGCTGCAACACGCCAGCGCGGGCCTGGAGATCCGTACTCATCAGCAGCGTGCCGTCATAACGCAGGATCTCGACCGTGCCTCGATCCTGCACCACCAGTTCCGCCCAATGACCCAGAAAATAATCCGGGTTGAGCGCCAGCAACACGCGCAGGCCGGGCGCAGCGCCGTGCCGGGTGATGGTGACCGGTATAAAGCTTTGTTCGTCAGAGTTCACCGGTTCGGCGGAACTGGTGGCACGGCCATCAGAAAAATCACGCCGGGCCCAGGGCTGACCAATGCGCAACAGTTCTTGCTGAGCAGACGCCACGGGCAGGTAACTCGCGGTGTCTACGACCAGACCAACATTGGCCGGGTTGGAACTGACCAGGATGCGTCCGCTCCCGTCGAGCAGCGACATGGAGCGCAGGAAGGGCGAATGGCGCAGGGTGGCGACCAGGTCAGACTCAGTGAGCTGCAGTTCAGCGCTCGGACTGTCAGCCGACACGAGGTTGTCCACCGCAAGCTCCGAGATCCGCAAATTTTGCGTCAGGAAGTCTTCAAAACCATAAGCCTGAAAAGCCGCAACCTTCAAGCCGCTGGCCAAGGCATCGACACGCTGACGCCAAAGGGTGTAGGAGGCAACGCCCAGCGTGGTCACGACGAACAACAACAGGCCCAGCAACAAGGCCCATGGCAGTCGACGCGGGGACAAATTCATGGCGCCACGATGGGGTCAAGCTTGTAATTTTTGGCGGCTGTCATGAGGCGACCATCGCGCTTGATGGCGCTAACAAACTGCTCCAGCCGGGCATGCCAGGCATCGTCGCCCGGTTTGACCGCGTAGGCATAATTGGTCATGTGGTAGGTGCCCGGTGGCGACACCAGCCGCGCCCAGTCAGCGTTCGCCATGAAGCGCTGGCTGTAAGGGTAATCGGTCATGAAGACGTCGGCACGGCCCGATTGCACCTCTTGTTCACGGGCAAATGGGGTGTCCAGAACCAGCAGTTGCGCCGCCTTGAGTTTGCCTTTCATGACGGACTCATGCAAAGTGCCCCGCGCCACAGCGACCACCGAGCCCGGTTTGTCGATGTCTTCCCAGCCCTTGATGCGCCGGTTGGTCTTGCTCGTGACCGCGTAAATATCACTCGCGAGGTGCGCTTGGGTAAAGCGCAATTTTTCAGCGCGTTGCGGCGTGATGCCGACGCCAAACATGGCCACATCGCAACGCTCCTGGGTGACGTCTTCGATCAATTTGGCAAAGGAGCTGTCAACAAACTCAACGGCCACCCCGAGGTCCTTGCCGAGCGCCTGCGCCATATCGATATCAAGGCCGGTCAGAGTCTGTGTTTTGGGATTGCGGTAAGTGATGTTGTAGTAGTCAGGCCAAATGCAGACGCGCACCAGCTTGGCCATCTGAACACGCTCCAGACGGCTGACCGCACGGTCCTGCGCCAGCACTGACGCACCCAGCAGGAGCAGGCACAGGGCAATCAGAGGGACACGTCGCATAAAGTCTCCATGGGGCTGTTAAACGGCTGGAATGCAGGTGGTTCATGATACGCGATGATGCGTTCAGGGCAGGTCCTTGCTGGCCAGCGTGCCATCAGACGCCCGCGGACCCACCTGGCCCAGCCGGCCCTTGAGCGACTGGGTCTGGCCACTGATCAGTGCCGCGTAAATAGTGGTGTTGGCCAACACTTTCTTGACGTAATCACGGGTCTCGCTAAAGGGCACGTTTTCAGCCCAGATGGCGGCCTCCATCACTGGCGAACCCGCTTGGCCGCGCCAGGCACGCGGCCTGCCAGGACCGGCGTTGTAGGCAGCCGCGGCCATGGGCATGGAACCGGCAAAGTCGTCAAGTACCAGCTTGAGGTAGCCCGTACCAATGGCAATGTTGGTGTCGCGCTCTGCGATCTGGTTCGGCTGGAAGCTGGTCAAGCCGATTTTCTTGGCTGTCCAGCGCGCCGTGGCTGGCATCACCTGCATCAGGCCCGACGCACCCACGCCTGATCGGGCATCCACAATAAAACGGCTTTCCTGCCGAATCAGCCCGTAAACATAGGCCGGGTCCAGGCCGATCTCGCGGCTACGCAACAGCACCGCCTGTTTGTGCGGCATGGGAAAGCGCTGTGTGAGGTCCATCACGCTTTTGGTGCGTTCACTGGTGTTGATACAGCGGTCCCAGATCTCATGGCGGCAGGCCAAATCAGCAGCGGCCAGCAGTTCGCGGTCGCCCATGCCACCGGGGGTGTGCAGGTTGGTGCTGTAGTTCCATTCGCGCACGCCCTCGGAACGCAGCCCGATGGCAATCGCGGCCAGCGCCCGCTGCAAGCCCGGGTTGTCGCTGGCGCCGGCCTTTTCGGCTTCGGTCAGGGGCTCGGGCTGCGGCGGTGGGGTGATCGCCAAGCCCAGTTCTTCCTGAGTTAGCAACTCGTAAAACCCGCGCACGCCAGCCACGCTTTGGAGCAACTGGCGGGCCTGCTGTCCAGCTTGCGTGTCAGGCAGCGCCAGCATGGCCCGGGCACGCCAATAAACCCAGGTGCTGTCCGCTGCGCCCTCAGGAGACATGGCCTCAATCGCGCTCAAGACACGCTGCCAGTCGCCCTGGCGCAGCGCCGCCCGGGCATACCAGGCCAGGTGTTCGTCCTGCATGGAAGACAGCTTGCTGTTGGCAAAAAAACCGAGGCTGTCGTCCGAAAGTTTTTGTGCGGCCTGCATGCCAATGGCAGCCCAGGCCCAGTCGCGCTGATAGGGACTCAGGTGTTTTTGCCACCGGCCGGTCAGCAATTCGGCGGCACGCTGGGGCTCGCTCTGGGCCAGCCGGATCAGCGCCAGCACCACCAACTCCTGGGTTTGGCGTTGACTCGACAAACTTGAGCGGGTCAAAAATTGTTCGGGCTTGTCAGTCAGCTCGGCCCACTGCGGCCCAGCCTGCGGTGCCACCATGTCAAACGCCTGCCGGGCCGCCGACAGACGCCGCAGTTCCAGCGCTGAGCGCACCTTTTGCCAGACATCCTGGTCGCTCAAAAGCTGGCTGGCAAAGTGCAGCTGCGCTGCCAAAGCACAACCCTCGTCACTGCTTTTTTGGGCCAACCAGAGCGACTTGGTTTCCTGTGCCATGTCGACCCTGGCCAGGCTGTGCTCCATGGCCAGCACGTAACAACGCACCTCGCGGTCGTCCTGCATGCGGTAACTTGACGCCTCGACGACAAAACGCGACCAGTCCCGGTTTTTGCCCAGCAACAACAACCAGTCGTTGCGCAAGCGGTCTTCCTGGTAGGTGCCGGCATAGCGGCTCAAGAACCGCCTGATTTCCTCAGGCTTGGCCGTTTCCAGGCGTGCGCGCAGCTCCCAGTAAGCGGCCCAGGGCGCCAGCACATGGCTCTGCGCGCGTGGCAGCAACTCGGTGAGGCGCTGGGTTTGATTCTTACCAAAGGCTTCGCGCATGTCCAGGATCACCGCATCAGAGGCGCTTTGACCAGGAACCTGCGCGGCCAGGCTGGCCGAGCCAGCAAGGAATCCAATCAATGTCAAAATAGTTGTGAACTGCATAGAGTGATTATGAATAATTCTGAAGAACAAAAGGCCGTTGAAAAAAAAGCTTTGCGCAAGCAACTGATTGATCAACGCCTGCGACTGCCGGACCGCACGGAGCGCGTTGCCATGCTGCAACAGGTGCTGCGCATTTGGCTGGTAGGGCGCCCCGACACCGTGATTGGCGCTTATTGGCCAATCAAGGGGGAATTCGACCCCTTGCCGGCCCTGCACCGCTGGAAAGAAGACGGCGAACTCATCGAGCAACAACAGCTGCGCAAAATTGGACTACCGGTCGTGGACAAAGTTCACAAAACCATGGCTTTTCACGCCTGGTACCCCGGTTGCCCAATGGAAGAAGATGCTTATGGCATCCCAAAACCCAAGGACACCGAGGTCATCACACCCACCCTGCTGTTCGTCGCCTGCGTCGGTTATGCGCCCGGCGGTTACCGGCTGGGCTACGGCGGCGGGTTTTATGACCGCACCCTGGCCAACCTCAGCCCGCGCCCATTCACCGTCGGCCTGGGTTTTGGCACCGACTTCCTGCCTGACTTTGAACCCGAAGCGCACGACCTGCCCATGGATGCCATTTTGAACGACCACGGCGTGGTCTGGCCGGTGTAAACAACATGCCCCAGACTCCTAAAACAGCGCGAACTTTTTGCCTGAGCGACTTTGACTTCACCCTGCCCCCCGAGCTGATTGCCCAGCACCCGGCCGCCGAACGCAGCGGTTCGCGCTTGCTGGATGGCACCGGCAACACACCGGTAGACCGCATTTTTCGCGAACTACCCCAACTGCTGCAGCCCGGCGATCTGATGGTGTTCAACGACACCATGGTCATGAACGCACGGCTGTTCGGAGAAAAGGCCACGGGCGGCAAGCTGGAACTGCTGATTGAGCGCGTGCTTGGTGGCAATCAGGTGGCGGCGCACATGCGCGTCAGCAAAAAGCCAGAGGTCGGCGCCACGGTCTCGCTCATCAGCGCCCCCGGCAGTACCGACCACTTGAGCGCCACGCTGCTGGGTCGCTGGCCCGATGCCGATGGCCCGCTGTTTCGGTTTGTGCTGTCCAACGATGCTGGCGACGACCCCCTCACGCTGATGGCGCGCCACGGCCACGTGCCGCTGCCGCCCTACATCACCCATACCGATTCAGCTGAAGATGCCCAGCGCTATCAAACCGTGTTTGCT
>JAQSDS010000436.1 GCA_029946045.1 Rhodoferax sp. | reverse complement strand
CCGTCAACCTGGCCTTTGGCGCCGGCACCGATTTGCAGATCCGCTTCCGGCACGAGTCGTAGCCGTTCGAAATCGCCGGGCCCCACCAACATGCCGTCCAAGGTAAGCGTCCGTTCTCCCCTCAGCGCCTCTTGGGCGGTATTGGCGCGCTTGAGGTTACCCAGCTTGCCACGCAGGTAGGCCACAGCCACCTGGTTGCTGCCCTGTATCAGGCTGGCCACCGTGTCGGCGGCCGACTGCCCCTGTCCAGGGCGCGCTCTTTCCGAGCGCACGATCTTGACGCCATAGATGCTGCGTTTGCCCTGCAATGCCTGATAAATGCCGAAGGCCTTTTCCTCTTCCACCGAGTCCCGCAGCAATATGGCTTCCACGTTCTTGGCCAAATAGGCTTCGATCGCTGGTTGCCATTTGGGATCTGTCACCTTCACCAGGTCACAGACAGGTGTGGGGTGCAATCCGTGCTCCGCGAACTCATGCATCAGCCGTGCAGTCGGTTCGCTGACCTGCGCGCGGTTGGTGCTGGCGCGTTCCATGCCCAGGCCAATCGTCCTGAGCCGTTCTTTGGCGATCTGAATATCCTCCTTGACGACGTCGTATTCTTTGCTGAGGTGCGTAGCCGCGGACCTCAGCGTGTTCCCCAGACGTCCGATGATCTGCCCCAGCCCATCCTGGTCGACCTGGTTCTGTTCCCAAGAGAATTGGCCCAACTGCTGCGCGGCCATTGCAAGTTCCGGCTGCCACTGGGCCAGCAGGTCGTTGGCGATGGCGTTTTGGAGCAGCTGCCGGAAGTTGCGCAGCTCCCTCTTAAGCTCATCTTCTCGGCGGGTGGTTTTTTCTTGCGCCTGCGCCAGGGCCTGCTGGGCGCCCGCATTCTCGGCATGATCCGGATGGGCGTTCTGGAGTGCGGTCGACTCTGCGATTTCGCGATTCAAGGTCTGCAGCGCGCCATCGGCGGTCTCACTGGCTTTGTTGCACTTTTGGACCGCTTCTTCCTGCTCGAATTTCTCGGTCGTTAGTTTTTCATTACCAGCATTGCTCAGTTCGTAGGCTGCGGATGCCTGCAGCCCGGTCCACGTGGCGGATTTGCGAGCCTCGCTCAGAGCAGCGTCATAGTTCTTGCTCACCTCCAGGCCTTGCTTGATTTTTTGCTCGACCCCCTCGACCAAAAGGTTGATGCGCTTGAAGGTCTCCACCAGCTGCTTGAATTTAGCGATGTTGGTGGGCCGGTCCTCCAGGACGTCCTGACGCACGATCTGGTCCACTGACTTGGAAAAGCTCATGCGCAGCGCGAAGCGGAAGGCGCGCGCAAATGCGTCGTACGACGCCGGGCCCGCCTTGCCACGCAACATGAACAGCACCTGTTTGACGTAACTGGCGCCATCGTCGAACAGTGGTTCCTCACCGGTGACTTTGGATTGCTCCAGCAGCCGGTGGCGGAAACTGCTCCAGGGCAGCGGCATGGTTGCGCCGTCCACCGTCTGCAGATGCTCGGACATGGTCAGTTCAACGCCACGGATGACGTAGCGCCCCAGCACCTTCTCCGCCTCGTTGCCCAGCGAAGCCTCAATACAAACGCCCATTGAGACCGGCTCATTGGTCTCGGTGTCCCGCCAAACCAGCGTGACGTAGGTGGTGGCCTGTGGCCGCGCGCACTGTTCGATGGTGTCGCCGTACTGACCAAGGCAGTAGGACCGCAAAGTGCGGCTCTGGTGTGACTTGGCATCGGCCTGGGCATTGAAGTGCATCAGGTTCTTGTTGGCGCCCATCATGGCGATCTGCACGGCATCAAGCGCCGAACTCTTGCCGCTGCCGTTGCGGCCGAACAGACCAGTGATTTCTTCCAGGCGGAATTCCTGCTGCTCGTACAACAGGAACTGCACCAGTTTGACGCTCTCAAGCCGTTTCATCGTTCATCCCCCCGTTGTCCTCGATCGCTACAGACTCGCCGGTGGCACCATCCGCATGCGTCTCATTCTTGGCCGCGCCCCACTGCACCAGCCGCATCAAGGCAGTCTCGCCCAGTACGTCAACGATGGCAGGGCGGATGGCCACGCCACCGGTGGACTGTTCCTGCAAGGGGGTGAGATGGCCGCTGTCGTCGTCTTCAAGGCGCCGGGCGATACCCCAGCGCTTTGCGGAGCGCAACAGCGTGTCGAGTTCGCCGCGCGTTGGCAGGTCGCGTCCGGCCATCAGGTGGAACTTCTCCTGCAACTCGATGTAGTCGCACAGGACTTCTCCGTCTTCGGTGAGCCCGCCGGCGCGCACGCCTTCGTCGTACAGGCCGCGCAGCACCAGGGCAAACAGCGTCTGAGCGACGGTCGCGGTTCCGGCCTTGGCGTGTCGCGGCAGAGCGGTGGCATAGCGCAGCTGCCGGTTGATCGACAGGGACACCCCCAACGGGGCAAGCACCTTCGCGAACTCACGTTCGTAGAGGTCCAGGATGGCATAGGTCACCCGGCTGCTGCGGTCGGAGTGGTAGATCACCTGCTCGGACACCAGTCGGTAGGCGGCTGTCTCGAAGTCTTCGATGGTATAGATGCCATCCAGCCTGTTGGCCAGATCCTCCCAATCCCGTGGGTTGCTCATTTGGTCTCCCTGTTTTTGGTCTGGCGTTTGCGCCAGCTCAGTGTGAATGGCTTGCCGCTCAAATACGGGTGCTCGGCGGCTTCGTCGCTGGTGTAGTGCAGATCCATCCCCGGGGCCGATGCCCGGCCTTCCATCTCGAGCCTGGTGATCCGGGAGTTGGTGGCCATGGCCACGCTGGTCAGGGCTTGGAAGGCGCGCAAGTCCTCAATGGATCCGCAAGGCAGGGCATCGCTGCCGGCAGAGGCTGTGTCCTGCAGCACTTTTTCGGCATAGGCGCGCAGCTTCATGGGCGTGATGGCTCGGCGCTCCTGGGCTCGGCGCACCAGGTTGCCGATCGCGCGCGTGCGGTCGGAGATGATCACCTGACGCAAAGGCGTGGGCCCCAGCCGCGGCACCTCCTTACGTGGTTGCGCCAGGCGGCCGCCACCCATTAGGGCGTCAGGTGGGAAGACCGGGGCAACATCGAGGTCAGGGTTTGCAATCAACCGGTCCATGTTCTGACGAAGTAGGTTGTCGATGGGACGTATGGCACGCAGTTTGTATTCCAGGAAGGCCAGCGCGCGCCGGTTGGCACTGCGGATCTCTTCGTCCAGGCGCGCCAGGTACTCCTCGATCCGGTCGAGCTCGTAGAGGCGCTGCAGGTCGCGTTGGAAAGCGGCTTGTCCCTTTTTATCGTCCCCGCTGGAGAGGCGGTTCACATACCAGTCCAGCAAGCGACTGCGCTGCTCTGGCTGGGTGTCAATGTCTGTGACAGCGTCCAGGATCTGCTGGCGCTTGGACAAAGGGTGCTCCCGCGTGCGCAGCTCCTGGTAGTCCCCGATGAAGACCTGCTGGATGTAGTCCTGGAAGAAGGTCCGGACGTACTGAGCAGTGGTCGGCTGCGCGCCAATGGCGGCCATGAGGTCGCGCACATTGGTACCGGTATTGCGGATGTAGACCAACAGGTTGCGGCACTGCTCGGCCGCCTCCCGCAGCAGATCGCCGCTGGCTTCGCCCTTATGCACTTGGGCCACGGCGGCGTCAATCGAGCGGATCTTGCCCGAGACGAACACCGGGCCAGTCTCTGCAAAATTGATCAGTTGGGTCAGCAGCTGGCCCACGGCTGGCGCCATGTTGACGGTCTTCTCTATGCCGTACTTCTCCAGGCGAAACCATCCCGCATCGAGCAATCGGTTGAAGATGCCAATGGCGCGGATGTTCAGGGGGGTGTCAGGCTGATCTCCTGTCTCGGGCTGCCATTCTTCAGCATATTTGAGATGGTCTTCGATCTCCTGGGTGATCTCGCGCTGCAAGAATCCATAGCTGGGCGGCAAAGGCGCGTCGGGCCCGAATCGACGGCGGTGCAAGTGGCACAGCAGCGCCCAGTAGCCGTGACGGTTCTGCGATGCAAGCGGCCCGAACAGGCGATCCGGGATGCGCTGGAAGAGCGCCATGGATGCGGGGGTCACGCTGGGAACAGCCATTTGCGCACCTCCTCGACGTTCTCCACAGCCAGCTGATATTCGGGCGGCATTTCCTTGGTTATGTCTAGGGCCAGCCGCAGCTCCTGCACCAGATAGGGCAGCATGGCGCCGCGGCAGCTGTGCACTCGCACCGCCGTTCCGTCGAAATACTCACTCCGAACCAGATCTTGCTGACCGGGTGTCAGCTTGGGATGCGCCTGAATGCGCACTTTCACCACGGTGTTCCATTTTGCGTCTCCTGCGACCTTGGAATCTGCCTTCTGGTCCAGCATTGTGAGTTTTGCAATACGCCCCAGCACGAAGTCTCGGAAGTCACCGGTATCCACGCAGTAGCCACGCATATGCCAGCGTCGGCCAGCTTGGACCAGACTGTGCGGTTCCACGGTCCGCGGGTGCGGCTCGGGAGTGCGCATGGAGCGGTATTCCAACTTCAATCGCGCGCCCTGTTCGATGGCCAGGCGGATACGGGAGAAAGTGTTGGCGTTGACCTGGGAGAAGCTCCAAGGTGCGACGGTGACCGGCCCGGCTACTGGGGTAAGGTCTGCATGAATGTCCGCTTCAGCGAGGTAGGCAGCCAAGCTTAGATCTGAGGTGCCAGCCTTGAGCTCGGCCTGGGCCATCTTGTACGCGGCGGGGGTGACGAAGTAGGACTTGCTCTTGCTGTCCCATTCAAACCAATCAGGGGTTTCTTCTCGGACCTCTCTGAGGAGCTGGCTCACCCTAATTCCGCTAAGACCCAACACATCAATGAGGCGGCCTCGGCTCAGGCGCCCCTCCCACAGTGCCATGCGACGCATGACCTTGTAGCGGTTTTTTTCGAGAAGATTTGCCAGACTCATCGCGTTCAGCTTTGATTGTATAGAAAACAATATCATATATTAAAATATATGATATTGGAATGTATGCCTACTAAAGTGACACGCGTTGTTTAACCCAAGCCCTTACAAACTATGAATTCCACTCCCGTTTACAGCGTCGATGCGGATCACTTGAACCAATCCCGCAGCAAGGCAGCACAGTCGCCAGCGCATTGCGCGGGCCAGCTCACCGTGACCGTGGATGCACCTCGGCGAACTCCAGGCGGATATCGGTCGACTTGGGCATTCCGGGATGGGGCATCTGCACTGGAATGAACTCTGTGCAGCTTGCGGCGCTCAACTCAACACGTTTGCCAATGTCAGATTCAATGGATTGACGACCCTCGCTCAGCCAGTGGTAAACCACGTTGGCGTTCAGCCCGCTGCGCAGCGCTATTGCGGCGACAGATGCACCGGGCTGGCGGCATGCCAGAACCACCTCGGCTCTGAAATCGGCACTGTGCTTGCGCCGCGCCACTCTCTTTGTTTCCATCGTGGACACTATGTCTACCCGCTTGACCACCAGCTTCAAGATGCCACGCCTGTTCGCTTAAGTCACGACCCTGCCCACCTTGATAACCAGGGTGTGCCCAGGAAAAAATCGTCCGACGGTGAGCGCCCACGAAGGCGCACCGCCGCTGGGCATCAGGTCTGCGCGGAGCGCCAAAATGAAATAAGAAAAAAGGGGCAACGCCCCTTCAGCTAAATCAGCCCCCGCTCGGCCATGGACAAAATATCGCCGCCCCCCACGATCAGGTGATCCAGAACTCTCACATCGACCAGCCCCAGCGCCTGTTTCAGGGTCTGCGTCAACATCTCGTCAGCCCGCGACGGCTGTGTCGAACCGCTCGGATGGTTGTGCACCATGATGATGCCGCAGGTATTACGCATCATGGCCTCCCGGACCACCTCGCGTGGATACACCGATGTTTGACTGACCGTGCCCCGGAACATTTCCACGTAATCGATGACCCGGTTCTGGCAATCCAGGTGCACCACCGCGAACACCTCGTGCTCCAGCCCGCCCAGACGAACTCGCAGGTAATCCCGTACCGCCTGCGGTGAACCCAGGACGTCACTGCCGCGTACCCGGCTTAGCAAGACCTGCTGCGCGGCCTGCAGCACCTCGTCGGCATCAATATGGCGGTAATCGCCTGCAACGTCACGAACGAGCAGAACAGATGAATTGGAAGAATCGAAGGAAACAGAAGAAGAAATGAGATCGTGCGACATGGTCAGCTCCGTGCATCGGGCGGGATTGCCCGAGACCGGCAGGAACACGGTGCAGCGCAGTTGTCACAGGTTCACAGACGGCCGCCAGGACGCAAGCGTGCAACGCACGCGCAGACCTTGACAACGAGAACGCCGTGGTACGGTAAAGGGAACAGCAAGCCAACCCCACACACGCCACCCTTGCCTTAATAGCAAGCCCAGCGCGCAGGCCGGGAACGCAGAGACGGCCGAAGGCGTTAAGGATCGAAGCCGAATGGCCGAAACAGGCAAAGCCTGGTTCGGGGTGAAACCCGCAGAGCCTGACGGTACAAGGTACCGGAACGCCCGGATGTCATAGCGGTGATGCCAGCCCAATCGTGTAACGGCAAATTGATTCACCTGTCAGCACACCAGTCGTACTTGACATTTCACCTGTCATATTGCCTGTCAATGCCACAACTTGCGCGCTGTCGGTATGGTGATCATGCAAAGCATCCGCTCAGAAATCGACGCCATTCTTCGTGAAGAAATCGAACAAGCCCAAAAAGATGACCCTGCTTTGATCGTGCGATCAGCTTTTGAGGTCATTGAAGATTTTTTGCGCCAGGGCATGTCGCTCGAACGAATCGCTGCTGCCCTCCAAAAACACGGTATCAAAGTCACAAAAGGCCACTTGGTGCGGCACCTGGGGATGGTTCGGGAAGAACGCGGATTGCAGCCCTTAAAAAGAGGCAGAAAAACCAAGTCTACCGTCACTGTGACCCCGGCCCCGTCAACGACAGGCCGCCAAAATCAACCGCCGCCACCACCCGTTGCGGTCATCAAAGCTGCGCCCTCCCCTGACCCCTCCCTCGACGATACTTATCCGGCCAACAGAAAACAGGGCACAGCCCAACGAATCAACGTCAGCCAAGCCCCATTTCCAGACGGGATCAGCAAGCTCAAATTCATCGAAGTCAAGGGCGAACTGCTGGACGTCACCAAGATGAACATCGATGACTACTTGACCGTCTCAAAAACAATCCCTGATGGCGGAAAAATTCCCGCTGGCATGTTTGAAGTCATTGCCGCAGAAAACCGGATCAGAGGCCTGTATGAACGGGCATTGCGCCAATATGACGAAGCCATCGCCAAATGGAAATCAACCCAATAGTCATCTGACTTGAATTCAAATCAACCAAAGGTAATCATGATCAAATCCTATTTTGTGGACGGCGACAAAGGCGGTGTGGGCAAAAGCTTTGCCTCCCGCTGCCTGGTGGACAGCTTCATCAACCATGAAGTCTCGGGCATGCCAAAAATTGACAAATTAATTGTCATTGATGCCGATCCCATGAACCCGGATGTCGTGTGTGAGAACGGCTATCAGAATGAGACCGTCAACGACATTCACATCATTGGCCTGCAACGCCCCATCAAGTCAGAAGATGACTGGCTGAACCTCATCAACGAACTGTCAGAGACACAGATCAATGAAACCGACGAAATCCGCCTGGTTTTTTCCTTGCCGTCTGCGGCAGGCTTGTACATCACGGAATCGGTCTTGAGCTTGATGGCGCTGATGAATCCCTTGGCGATCTGGGTGATGGGCATCGATGCATCCAGCACGAACCAACTGGAGTCACGGGTTGGCAAAAGCCCCATGTTTTACCAACACGGGGTAGTCCTGATCAACTTGAAGCATGGGGCTGGTAAATCTTTCGAATTTTGGGATAAATCCAATGTCAGGAAGACTCTTTTGTCTGGTGAAGACTATGCGTGGACGGAACTTGAGCTGCCAGCCATGATGCCGCGCGCGGCTGAATTGATCGGCTCCATGCCCTTGCACACGGTGATTGACAAGGGCACGGTACTGGGGTCGGGTGTGGCCATCGGCACGCGCACCGTCGCCCAGACCTACCGTGGCATTGTTGGCCGCAAACTGGCTGCCCTGGAGTCGTCAAAATGAGTGATGTGGATGGTGAAGATCGAAGCATCAGAAACCAGATTTCGGGGACGCTCGCACCAGAGCCCCGCTCTGCGCTTGCGCGCCGTCCTGGCACCCTGATCGATGAAATGGCGGCCCGTCTCGCGCCATCCGGCCTGTCACCTGATGTCCAAGCCATCGTTGATGTGGCGGTGCGCTGCGGTATGGGAGAAAGTGATCCCAATTGGATCTGGCTCTTGCCAGTATTGTTGAGGCAGGTTCCGGCTGCCGCCATGCGAATTGAATTTGAAGCATTGTCCGACGCGTTGATCAAAAATTCATCCGGCCATCCAAAGGGACTCGATCATGATGATGACCATCTGGACGCCATGGTGTCCATGATGACGGCCATGCGTGGTGAACTCCAAAAGTTCCCGCGCCGCATCAGTGAAACTTTGAAACCTGCTGTTGCCGAGGCGGTGCTGGATGCCTTGGAGACTGCGCCCGGCCGGGTCAAAGTTGACATTGATGATGCCAGGCTGCTGGCTACCGCACGTGAGGCTTTCACGACGCTTTATGTCTTGGCCGCTGCCGGATTTGGTGCGTTTTCAACCGTGGCGGCTTTCATCATCGGCACCAGATTTACCTGACCTGGGACGCCATGCTTGAACTCTTGATGGTCTGTGCCCATGCAGTCGATCCTGTCACCATGGCGGCGGTCGTGATGCAGGAATCCGGCGGCAGGCCTTGGGTGCTCAACAATAACACGGTAAAAAAGTCGGTGGCCTTCACTTCAAAAGCTGCGGCCGTGGCCGCTGCGGTGGCAGCGGTTGGCCGTGGTGAAAGTGTTGACATGGGTTTGGTGCAAATCAACAGCAAGAATTTGCCTGGACTGGGCCTCTCGATAGACCAGGTGTTCGATCCGTGTATCAACATCGCTGCTGGGGCTGCCATACTGGCCGCAGGTTACAAAAAGGCTGGCTCGCTGGGTGGTGCCTTGAGCACTTACAACACAGGCCGGCCTGATTCAAAAATTGGTGCCGCCTATGCCCAAAAAGTGTTTGTCCAAGCTGGGGTAAAGATGCCAGATGTCAAGGTGCCCGCGATACCCGGTGGCCAGTTGGCGAAGCTTCCTGATGTATCGTCATCCGTTTCCAACCCGACAGCCTTGCCACCAGTGCGGCTGGTAGTCATGCCGTCGCCGTTTGCGGCTGGCCTTTCGCCCCTGAACGCGACTGTGCGCGCGGCTTTGCAGCCCGCGCATTGGCGCTGATGCGATTTTGGGCACTGGCGACGATTTGCCTTTTGAGCTGAGATAAAACTGCCCTGCCATTGGCACCCGTGACCAAACGCCAGCCGAGTGGCAGATCAGCACGGCAAGCGGATGACCGGCAACCAGCGGCAAGTCTGCAGCGAGAGCGGTCCGTCGCTCCGCCGAACAGAGCACCCAGAAGCAGCCCTCCAGTACTCGACATATAGAACTCTCTCAGGTCAGAAACGCCGCTACTGCACCGCCTGAGAATCCTCTGCCCTCGAAAGCCAACACCGAGTAGTGGCACGCGCTCGCCACCTGGCGGCGTGGATCGGGAGCTCGCTTGGCGAATTACGCAAGATCGTCGAACTCGGCCCCGTCGCTCGGCGCTGGCGGCGGCGCAATCATCGGTCTGGGCGGATAGAACCCTTGCCGTCCGCGGGTGTAGTCATCGGTGAACTCGATGGCGTCCAAAGCCCGGGCCGTGACTGTATCCAGCACTTCGTTTTCAAGAACGACGATTTGGCCAGGACCGTTGAAACGCGACAACCAGCCGTAGAAGCTTGCGTTCACAGTGGCCGTAGGAATGTCCCGGTCCGTGTCGTCAGACGATTCTTTCTGGGCGTAGGCCTTCAGTGGTGAATCCAGCACAACCACGCCAAGGTGGGGATGGCCTTCCTTTAACGCGTGCTGCATTAGCGCGATGGTCATGGCCGTGAGGAACAGGCCGCGCTTGCCTGCGCCATAACTAAGGCGCCTACGGCCATCGATAAGCAGGTCGCAGGCGGCCGAGTCGACATGCACCGACTGAATTGATGTGAACCCCCAGTCGTTCAACATTTGGCGCGCGATAGCACCGACCTTATCGCCGTGGGATCCCACGTTGCGAACCAAGGCGGTCCTCTTCTGCTTCGTGGCCTGCTCGAGACGCGCAATTTCTCCTTTAAGGCGGGTCGACTCATCGAATGCGTCGATCAGCGCTGACAAGCGCGTGTGGGACTCAGCAAGCTCTCGGGGATCCGCGTCGAACTCCTGCGCCGCGGCCCGCAGGACCAACGTCTCCTGCTCTTCTAAGAGTTTGAGCGACGCCGTCAGACGTTTCACATCGGCGGAGGCAATGGAGATCCGCGCTTGCTCTTGTGCAAGGGACGGTTGAAGTCCACGCCGAAGCTCACGAATTTTCTCGGCTTCTGCAGCTATGGCATTCCGGTACTTGGACGGTGCCCTGGGTTTTAGATTGCCAGGATCTACATGCTGCTCCACCGGTGTGCCGCAGAGTGGACACGGTGTCTCCTCCAACGCTTCAAAGAACGCGATTCCCTCGTTCGTGGCTCCGAGCCGAGCAAGGTCGCTCGAATACTTCAGGTCCAGCATCGTGAAGCGCTCGCGCATCGATGTAGCGCTGGCCAGTTGGGCCGATGCGGTGGTGAGAGCCTCACCAGCAACGGCGATCTGCTGGCGCAGCTCCTTCAAAACCGACGAACGCGCCTGGAATTGCGTGGCGACCATGTCGAGACGCTCATCGAGCCTCGCCAGAGCCTGGACGGTAGAAGCCCGATTGGCATCAACTGGAATAAGACCCTTTAGGCGCGCCAACTCTGACTCTGCGGCCGCCAGCATGCCTTTAGCCTGATCCTTCTCCGAAGCGCTTTTGTACAGTTCGACCGCCGAGTCATCGAGTCCGCTCAAGAACAGCGAGTAGGAAGAGACGTGCTTGTCCGAGCCGTGCCCAGTGCCCTTGGTAGCATCCTCGGAAATCATGCGGGTCTGGGAAAGCAGCGCCCAATGCCTCAGGTCGTCACCAGTGATGGGGCCTTTTTCACTTCGCGTGCGAAGCACCAGCTTGCCCGCGGCGCCAGACAAGCTAACGAGCAACTCACCTAAATCCTGCACGACGTCTTCAAGCGGATTCGGCGCACCGTCTGCGACCCAAAGATCATCCTGTCGCACCAGAACGCGCGCGGCTCCGCCAGACATCGCCTTGCGCACACGGTATGCATGCTCGCCATGTAGGAAGGCGAGCTCAAGCGAGTCGTATCCCTGCGACTCCGGAAACTGTTCGAGTGACCCGGTGCCACCCAGGAGGAACCAGATGCACTTCCAGATGTGCGACTTGCCCGTGTCACTGGGGCCGCGGATGAGAGTTCTACGACCGTCGAAAACGACCACAGCGGGCGATAAGCCCGGACCGTGCACCGACAATTGCTTCAGCGTTATTGCCATTGATGTCCCCGCTCGTTGACGCCTTCAAACTCGGCACCCCACAGGTGTCCTTGCTGGGCGAATCGTTCGGTCATGTCCCGTGAGCTCAGTGTCGCGAACATGGCGGCCGCCCAGCGGCATCGCCCTTCCAATTCACGCAAGTAGGGCGAGGTCAGTGCGCCCACCATGGATCTTGCGGTGTCACCAGCGAAGTAGGTGATGCCGGTTTCGTCCATGGTCACCGCGACGAGGCCACGAGTGCTCATCAAGTACAGGCCTTGGGCGATGAGGTCGCGACGGCTCAGGTATTCGCTACCGCGGTAGGGCACCGGCGTGTGAAGGCTGGGCGGCCCGCCAAGATCGTCGGAATACACGATGGCGTAATCGAGCAGGATCAGCTTCTGCAGGTCGGCGCCAATCGGCTGCAGGGAATTGAGCAGGTACACCATCCGAACACCCAGTTCGAACGGTGAGTTGAACGCTGCGATGGACTTGGATTTTTTCATTTGACCCACTTCAGCCTACCGTCATTGGCCAAGTGATGGCAGGTGCCGGGCAAGTCACCCCCGCGTAGCTGGGGCGACAAGCGGCTCTCTTGAACCTGCAGCGTTGATGCCTTCTCAACGGCCGCATCGACCCGGTCCATACCCGTCTTCAACCGGATTTGAGCGACCGTGGGGCGGATGCCTGCATGGACCATGTCCAACAGTCGCTCGAACTCAGGCTCGTTGGGATAGATGTCACGACTAAACCGCTGAAGGCCCTCGGCGCAGTAGAAGATCTGTCGATGCGAATCAAAGTGCTCCTCGTATTTGCTACCCGACAGGTCGGCGAGGCTGACGGGCGACGACTTGTCCTCGGTGTAGGCGCGCAAGAGCTCGTTTACATAAACGCTCTCGTGCCCAGCAGGCTGGGCTGGCATCGGGTCATCATCGCCGCGTTCGGGCACGATGCCGAAAAATTCATGGTGGGCCACCCTGTCAAGCGCGTGCCAAGCCAACAGGTCGTGCACAGGGCACTCGATGAAACGGTCGAAGTCGAAATCGTCGATGGCGGCTTGGACCTCCTGCGTCAGCTCGGCAGCTCTGCCCTTCATGCCCGTGTGCTCCATTTTCCAAGCATCGATGAACCTTGCCTTAAAGGATGCAGCCCCCGAGGCCATCGTGTTGTGGAGCTCGTTACCAACCGCCCGCGGGCAGCAGAAGTAATAAAAATTTGGCCGGGGGTAGGTCTTCAAGGCCAGCTGCTTGAAGAACTTCGCCATCTCCGGGAAGGCGTCGCTTTGCGTAAGGCCCTGGCCGTAGTGCTTGGCCTGGTACAGATCCCAGCTGTCACGAACTAACGCCTGGCCATACCGCGCTTCAATGTCCCGGCCACCGTCGCCAGCCCCGCCCAAGCGCTTGACGACCGCATAGTGGCTGCCGCCGGGAAGATCGCGCTGTCGCGCGGAGGCCAGAATGAACTCTTCCCACTGATCGGGATTTAGCAGAAGGACTTGCGACGAAGGTTGTATGACGCCGCCCTTGGCGACGTGCTGGGTCTTCCGCAGTTTACGGGTTGTGCCTGATTTTTGTGGCATGGTCTTGTGCTTATCCCTAGCGTGAAATTCTCAGTGACCGCGCAGGTACAGAGTCTGCGGGGTTGCACGTAGTGTAATCACCGCCCGCTAGCACTTGCTGCAAGCTGGCAGCGACAGTCGCTCCGTGCAGGAACTACTGGTCTATGCCGAGGTGGCGACAACCATGATCAAAACCCACGTGTTGCAGATTTGCGGTGGTGCGCAGACCGCTGGACTCGTTGTCCAGCACTTAGGTACCGCAAAGCAGTCGCTGGTGAACTTCTGCAACCAGCCTGAGGCCGACGATCAGCCTCTTCAACGCAAAAAAAACCGATTTGTAGTGCCTTATATGTGGTTGCCCATTACATCACGCCAGCCCCCCACCACGCCAAAGTTACCGTGCGCACGCATGTAAGCAACGGCGAATATCACGTTTTCAATCCTGTATCC
>JAQSDS010000435.1 GCA_029946045.1 Rhodoferax sp. | reverse complement strand
TGCCTCGGTACGGTCGCGCTTGGGTGACACCAGCCAGCTTTTCAGCAGCCGGCTGCCCATGCCGGTCATGCAGGTGTCGAGCAAGGAAAACAGGGTGGGGGTGTCTTCACCGCGCAGGGTCTGCAGCAATTCCAGGTTGCGCCGGGTGCTGGGCGGCAGGTCAATGAGTTCGCCCGCGCGCTGCACCCGCACGCGGTTAATGTGGGTGAGCGCCCGGCCCTGGGTGTGCTCGGCATAGGCCAGCAGCGCGCTGGCAGCCGCTTGCGCCTGCACCAGGTCTTGCGCTTGCCAGGGCGCGAGGCTGGCGGCTTGCAAATGTTCGAGCAGCTTGCGCTGGCCCAGCCCGGCATCAAATTGCCAGTCAGGCCGCACCGAGACCGACAGAGCACCCGCCACAGGCAGCGTACGCAGTCGCGCCTCAAACGCAGGGGTGGCGCCAGCGCTGAAGATCAGCTCACCCGGCGCAATCCGGCTCACCCAGTCAGCCAGTTCATCAGGCGTGCATTCGGCCAGATGCACCTCGCCCTGCGTCACACTCAGCCAGGCCAAACCGCAGCTGTTGCGTGCGCCCTGGTGCACCGCCAGCAGCATCGACTCGGACTTGTCACCCAGCAGTTCGAGGTCGGTCAGCGTGCCGGGCGTGACCACCCGCACCACCTTGCGCTCGACCGGACCTTTTGATGTGGCGACATCGCCCACTTGTTCGCAAATGGCCACCGACTCGCCCAGCTTGATGAGCCGCGCCAGGTAGGTGTCCACCGCGTGAAACGGCACGCCCGCCATCACCACCGGCGCTCCCGCCGACTGGCCGCGCTGCGTCAGCGTGATGTTGAGCAGCCGGGCGGCTTTTTCTGCATCGGCAAAAAACAGCTCATAGAAGTCGCCCATGCGATAAAAAAGCAGGGTGTCGGGGTAGTCTGCCTTGAGGCCCAGGTACTGGGCCATCATGGGGGTATGTGGCAAAATTTTGCCGAAATTACTCTCTGAATCAGTCATATTTTTTACGTTTATCACTGGCAATATCTGAAATTTCTAACGCCTGCTAACACCCTCTGGCTCCCTTTAAAAGCATCTGTCGTCGATGCTTCAAAAACATGGGTACAAATGCCAGATTTCACAAAAATGGGATGGGCTCCGAAGGCGGTTGGAATCGAAGGTGCTTCACATCAATGCGATGACACATTGATTTCAGATCGCGATCGAGGCAATTTTGTGGCATTTGGCGTTTTTAGCCAAGACCACGTCGAGAGTGACCATGCCTTTTGCCCTGGCTTCCAGCGCACAAGCCAGGTGCAGAGCGTCACCCGCGCGCAATCCGGTTGCTGATTTCATGGTCAGAACAGCTGCTTTGTGAAACGTCATTGTTTCCACTGGCAGCAGTTGCAAGTCGTTCGCACAAACGCGTTCAAACTGCATCCATGCTGCTTGAGCTTGCACCTCGTTCAGTTGTCCAGTCCGCTGCTTGAGCCCCATGGCGCTGGCAAATTCAGTGACACACCAAGCGGCGGACGCCAGTTCGTCAGGGCAGCTTTCGTACCACTTGACCACATCCATCGTCTTGGCTTCATTGGTGCAAAGTGCGACTAACACGCTGGTGTCAACGTACAACATCAATAACGCGCCTCACTGCGGAGCATTTCCATGACGGATGTGCCCATGGGAAGCCCTTCGCGTGTCTGGAGCAGTTCCTTGGCGAACGCTTTGCGACTCCATTGCGCAGGGCGAAGATTCAAAGCGCCATCGACACTTAAATGGGCCTCCAATTGGTCGCCTTCTTTTATCCCGATTTGCCGAACGTAATCCGCTGGAATACGCACAGCCAGACTGTTTCCCCATTTCGCGATTTGTAAGTTCATCATGATTGTTTGGATATACGATAATGTTTCTACATTTTAGGCCGGGCATGACTTCAATTCAAGAGTTTTGTGAATGTATGGTGTTGAAGGCCGCGCCATGCGCCTCAAGCTAAACAGAGTTCTGTCAACTGAAAGGGAGTAGCTGCGATGACAAAAACCAATGAACGTCTTGATCGACTTGTCCTTGAGGCGCGACGCAGTGCCGAAAAAAGGGAAGAGGGTTACCGGGCGCAAGCGTTAAAACTGTTTCCCTGGGTGTGCGGACGTTGTGCTCGAACCTTTGATCGCGCCAATCTGCCCTTGCTGGAAGTGCATCACAAGAACAGCAACCACAACGACAACCCGCCTGATGGCAGTAATTGGGAACTGCTCTGCACGTACTGTCACGAAAACGAACATTCCAAGCTGAAGGACTTTGAGGGACGCAGCGGCAGTGGCAATGACATTGCAGCCGCGACTTTCAATCCATTCGCTGATTTGAAGGCCATATTGGCCTCGAAAAAATAGTTTCTGGGCCAAGTTCAAGCGCTTGATGACCACAAAGCGCTATGGTCCGGGTGACCATTGATTGAGCCTGTTGTGTGGTGAATTCAGCCAGAGGTGAAAGCGACCTGTGGGCTTGAACGATTGCATCCGACTAGGCTGACTGAAGTTCAACGGAAGATCAAAGCGATGCTTTCAACGGATTGAGTTTTTTTGCCAACCATCCAGCGACCATAATGCGACCGTCGATTCGGTCACAGCTACATCCGCTTGTGGTGTGAAGCCGCGATACATGGTTTGGTTGGCGGCAGCGATCTCAGAGTTTAAAGAGCTGCTGAGCCAACGGGTGGGGGGAATAGCCCAGCACACCATCCTGGATTTGTGCAGCGCTCAGGCCAAACACGCTTTGCAAGGCCTCGGCATACACGGCCTTGGCGTCCATGGTCACGGCCAGATCGCGGGATTCCCACAGCTTGCTGCGCCCCAGGCCGGGCCAATCGGCGACTACGCCGGATTTCTGGACCAGACCCCCGGCCGCCAGAATACACCCGCCCCAGCCGTGATCACTTCCCGTGGTGCCGTTTTGCACGGCGGTGCGCCCAAACTCTGTCACCGTCAACACCAGCGACTGTTTCCAGCGTAGGCCTGCCGCAGATTTGTAGGCACGGATGATGTCGTCCACCATTTGCAAGCGTGTGGCTTGCATGCCCTCATCTGCGCCCTGGGCGGCGTGGGTGTCAAAACCTACCAAATCAATGAGTCCCACCAGGGGGCCGTCGTCCGGGGCCATGCGGGTACCTGCCTGATGGGCCAGGCCTTGCGGTGAGCGGCGTTCCTCAAAGCTCTCTTCAGACTCGTTGTGCATCATGCCGTTCGCACCGCCCTTGTAAGCGCGCTGGTTTAAGGCCGAGAGGGACACATCGGTGGCCCACATTTCGCGCACCGCCGCATACGTTGAGGCGGGAGGCGCCGGGATGGCGGTGGGGAACTCTGTCTCAGCTCCGGGGTCTCCGCGCAGGATCAGCGGCATGGGGATGGAGATGGCCACACTGGAGCCGGTGCCCGACTTCTGCATGGCCCGTCCGATCCAACCCGACTGGGATGCAAACGGCTTTTCAACGCCACTTTGCATGATGTCCTGGCCTTCAAAATGGGAGCGTCCGCGATAAGCAAAGCCGGTGGCATGGATCGCCACCGCCTCACCCAGCCCCATCAGGCTTGCAAACGTGGGCAGAGCCGGGTGTACACCAAAAAAGTCGTTGCCTGCAAGAGTGGTGCTGGGCGTCAGGCCGGCGCGAATTTCGCGCAACCCGCTGTCGCCCACCGGGGGTATGGCGGCCAGTCCGTCCATGCCACCTCGCAGGAGGATGACCAACAACCGGCGCTGGCCTGTAGCGTTGGCCGCCAGTGCGCCGGTGCCCGTCAATGTCAGGGCTGCCGCACCGCCCAGGAATGTACGCCGTTTCATGCTTTGCTCCACAGGAATTCGGGGGATACCAAATAGGCTGCCCAGAGGTCGTTGACGGCATGACCTTTGCCTTTCAGGGCCGTCATTTTCTGGGCCAGGCTGCCGTTGGGCGCATGCGCTTGCTCCAGATTGCGCGACAGTGTTTGCTCTCCCTGTGGAATGCGAGGCGCAAGCTGGTAGGCGTAGCGCACCCGCCGGTCCATCATTTCGCGCGAGATCCAGTCGCTGCTTAGCAGGGGCCATCCATTGGGCTGTGGGCAGTCATGCAAGGGCTGGCCCAGTTCGGTAAGCGTGTTGGGTAAACGCTCATTTCGCAAGCCCCGCTGGGGTAGGTCGGCAGGCAGTGGCGTGCCGGTGGTCCGGTAAGCGGTCCACAGCCAAGCCTGGGGCTCCGAAAAAGTGTGGTGCTGCGCGAGGTAGCGCGCCACTTCTTGCACCACTGCCTTGTGCAGACTGGGCAGGTGGCCTTTGCTGCTTTGGAATACCTGCACCAGCCGCGCCACGCAATCGGTCGGCGGCGTTTCCGACACAAAGGCCGTGGCCAGCTTTTTGCAGATGTGTTGGGCGGTCAGCGGGTGTGCGGCAAGATCATCCACCAACTCTTGCAGCTTTCCGTCGGGACGGAACACGGCACTGTAGGATTTTCCCATCACGGTTTGGGTGCCCGGCTCGTGGCGGTTGAAGTCGAAAACCCCGCCCTGGTTGACACCCTTCAAGGCCACGCCCCAGCCAGTCAGGATATTGGTGACGGCCACCACATCGTCCTGCGTGTACCCGGCAGCTGGCGTGATGGTGAACAGCTCCAGAAGTTCCCTCCCGAGGTTTTCGTTGATCTCGTCCTGGGTGCGGTTGGCCAGGCGCATGGGTGATTTGGCGCCGGTGGACTTGGCGTTGTCCAAGTACAGGACCATGGCCGGGTGTGTGGTGGCCTCAAAAAGTAGGTCTCGAAAATTGCCCTCCATGCGCTTGCGCAGCATGCGCGTATAGGGGCCTACCGTGGCCCAGCTCAAGTTGTTGATGGACGGGGCAACCGTGAAATGGTTAGCCCAGAAGTGCCAAAATCGTTCAAACACAGGAGCCGGGCCGCTTACCGCCATGCAGCCCCGGGCTAGGGTCTCTTTCCAGGCCGACATCACGATGAAGGGGAATGCCAATTTGTTGTAGCGCAGCTGGACAAACTCCGCCTTGCCAACGGACTTGGACGCCTGCAGGACCTGCCTGCGACTATCGATGGTTTGCGCTAGCGCTTCACAGGTTTCTGCCTGGGTTTGAAGCAGCTTGACTTCCGGTGGCAAGTGGCTGAAAAGCCCTCCGCTGCGGTCGGCATAAAAAGCAACTGGCGGGGCCTTGTCCAGCTGTGCTGTAGCCCATGCCAAAGGGTCTGCCGGGCTGGACTCGTCAGGCGCAAGACCAAATCCAACACGACGCACAAAGGCGGAGCTTTCAAATGCGTTCATAGGCGCGACCCAATCAAGTTTGGCCCGATTAGAGTAGAAGAAGCTACGTTCGTCAACACGCTGTGGACGACGCCCTGTATCTCGGGAGAGTCCATGAATGAGGGTCTTGGGTGTGGTGATTTTTTAGGGATAGGCGCTTCAAGAACACAGGGCTAGGTCGTGACCTGCGGGCCAAATCGGTAACGTTTTGGAAGTGTTATTTTTTGACACATCAATCGCTTCGGGAGATTTCGATTCCTTCATCAGTTTGCCCATGCTTGAAGTGCTTTAGCATGGCGCCATGCCAAACCTGACCCATACTTTTGACACGCCAGCCGCCACCCAGCAGTGGCAGGCCATCAACGATGGGGTCATGGGCGGTGTTTCGGCCGGCCGGCTGCGCTTTGATTCGGCTGGTTACGCCGTGTTTGAGGGCGATGTGTCTCTTGCAAACAATGGCGGCTTTGCCTCAGTCAGGGCGTCTGATCTCGCCTTGGGATGTGCTGACACAGTGGCCTATATCCTGACAGTTTTCGGTGATGGCCGCACTTACAAACTGAATCTGCGAACCGATACCGGTTTTGACGGCGTGACCTACCAGGCTGCTTTCACCCCTGCGCCAGGCCGATGGACCCAGGCTGTGCTGCCCGTGCTTGATTTTGAGCCCAGGCTTCGGGGGCGGCTTGTGCCAGATGCTCCCGCCTTGCGCCCTGAGATGGTAAAACAACTTGGTTTATTGATTTCTGATAAACAAGCTGGGGCTTTTCGGTTGCTGGTAAAAACCATCGAAGCCATTGCCACGCTGACCTCGGCAACTTGTCTGACACCCCAGGACAGGATGAAACCTCAACCATGAAACAGGAGTCGCTTTTATGCAGATGAGACATTTGAGTTGGTTAGGTCTGTTGCTGTTGACCGCTTGCAGCAGTTACGCCCCGCCCGCCAATCTGACCGCCGTCGATCGCGAGACCTTGCTGGCCCGGATGGGGCCGCCAGACACGGAACGCCAGACCGCCACCGGCAGTCGCCTTGAGTTTCCCCGGGGTCCCATGGGCCATCACACCTGGTTTGTCTACCTGGACACTGCCGGGCGCGCCACCCGCACCGAACAGGTGCTGACCGAGCCCAACTTCAATGAGATCATGCCCGGCATGACCCAGGACGAGGTGCGACAGCGGCTGGGTCGACCCAGTGAAACGCAAGGACTCGCGCGTTCACGGGGCGTGGTTTGGAGCTATCGTTACGAGAATCCCTTCTGCCAATGGTTCCAGGTGGAGATGTCACAGGAGCAGACGGTGCGCTCTGTGGGTTATGGCGAGCCACCGGAATGCCAAAAACGGGACGACGTCTTCATCCCCTGACAGGCATGTGCCCGTCAAGCCCCCGCCATTGCGAAGTTTGGCAGCTTACGCTGGAACGCTCTGAGCTTCGTCCTCGGCAAGCGCCAGGGCGCTGGGTGCCTTGAACCTGGTCAGCTGGTCACGAAACGCGGCGGGCATCGGCACCACCTTGCGCATGACGTAGTCAAAGAAGACGATGCCTGTCTTGCCACGGGCCACCTCGCGCTGGCTTGAGCGCTCGGTCATTGACCAAACCATATCGAAACCTTTGCGGCCCAGGTCGGTTGCGGCTATACGCAAGGTCAATACTTCACCTTGAAACGCCTCGGAGCGGTACTGCAGCGCGGCGTCGGCCACCAAAATGCCAACGCCCTCGACATCGAGTTCGGTGTAGCCAAGTGACTTGAAAAACCTGATACGCGCTTCTGTCACCAGGGTCAGCAGCAGCGCATTGTCCAGATGACCACCGTAATTCATGTGGCTCTGGTACAGCGTGATGTCTGTCGAAAAAGCAAAATGACTGGGGAGCCGGATCTGGATACGAGCCATGAGATGGGAGCTTAAAAGGTGAACCAGCTTTGGATTTGAGCACCGTGGCCTGCCATTTTGCTGACGGGCAACCAAATTCTTCAGATGGTTGACGCAAAAATGGGCTGGCCTGGCAGTAAGGTGTGTGCTTCGGTCAGGAAGCAGACGGTTAGGTGCTTTATATTGCGGCTATGTTGGCAGGGACTTTGGCGAGTTTTGTTTGTTTCGTATTCGTTACCTGAAAATCGCCAGGGAATAAAATCTGAATGTTGTTTTGTGTGTGCTGCCAAACCCCGGTCATGATTCGTTTTTTTAACCAAGGAGTTTTTTGATGAGCAAAGATGTTGTTGTTTTAAGTGCTGCCCGTTCCGCCATTGGTGCATTTGGTGGCTCGCTCGCCAACATGGAGCCCGCTGAGCTGGCTGGTATTGTGATGAAGGAAGCCGTTGCCCGCTCCGGTGTCGACCCGAAGCAGATTGGCAACGCGGTGGTTGGTAACTGCATTCCGACCGATTCGCGCTACGCCTATGTGTCGCGTGTTGCGTCCATTCAGGCCGGTTTGCCCATGGACTCGATCGCCATGCAGGTCAGTCGTTTGTGTTCGTCCGGCCTGCAAGGCATCGTGACGGCGGCGCAAAACATCATGCTCGGCGACTTTGACTACGGTATTGGCGGTGGTGTTGAGGTCATGTCACGCGGTAGCTACATGATGCCTGCGCTGCGCACAGGTGCCCGCATGGGCGATACCAAAGCCATTGACATGATGGTGGCTGTGCTGACCGACCCGTTTGGTGTCGGCCACATGGGCATCACGGCCGAGAACCTGGCGACCAAGTGGAACATCAGCCGCGAAGAACAAGACGCGTTTGCTTGCGAGTCGCAGCGCCGCGCCGCAGTGGCCATCGCAGAGGGCCGCTTCAAGTCCCAGATCGTTCCCATCGTTCAGCAGACCCGCAAGGGCGAGGTCGTTTTTGACACCGACGAGCACGGCAAGGCTAACACCACGATGGAATCGCTGGCCAAGATGAAGCCGGCCTTCAAAAAGGATGGCACCGTCACGGCCGGCAACGCGTCGGGCATCAACGATGGCGCTGCTTTCTTTGTGCTGGCCGCCGCTGACGTGGCTGCCAAGGCGGGCCAGAAACCCATCGCCCGCATCGTGTCATACGCCATTGCCGGTGTGCCCAACGAAATCATGGGTGAAGGCCCGATCCCGGCGACCAAACTGGCGCTCAAAAAAGCTGGCCTGACACTCGACCAGATCGATGTCATCGAAGCCAACGAAGCCTTTGCGGCCCAGGCAATTGCGGTCAACAAGGGTCTTGGGCTCGATCCTGCCAAGACCAACCCTAACGGCGGCGCCATTGCTTTGGGTCACCCAGTGGGTTGCTCGGGTGCTTTCATTGCCACCAAGGCGGTGTATGAGCTGCAGCGCACCGGCGGCAAATACGCGCTGGCCACCATGTGCATCGGTGGCGGTCAGGGCATTGCCGTGATTTTCGAACGCATCTGATGGTCTTGCACCACCGCTGCGCAAGTGGGTGGTGCCATTGGCCTCTGTGCCCCTGATGAGTTCCAAGGCTGAGCGTTTCCAGCGCGACGCCTTGCGCATTGCGCTCAGCCATTACGTCACCAATGGCCTGGCGGCGGCGCTGGGTTTGCTGCTGATCACGGGCCTCATTCACCTGTTGCTGGGGTCCTTTGCCGCCGCCGCCGCGTCAGTCGGCGTGGTGGTGTGTATTCCACCGGACCAACCCGCCCCGAAACGTGGCAAGTTCTGGCAACTGCTGCCGGCTTTTGTGCTTGGCTTGCCGCTCTTTTATGCGGTGCAGGTGCTGCACGCTGCTCCCATATGGCTCGGCCTGTTGCTGGTACCGGCCAGCTTTCTGGCTTTTCTGGCGGGGGGCTGGGGCAGCCGCGGCTTGCCGATTTCGGTCTCGGTCATGTTTGCCATGGTGTTCTCAATGGCGGTGCCAGACCACACCAGCAGTGCCACCAACCTGGCCACTTGCCTCTATTTCACACTGGGTGCCGTGTCGTACCTGGTCTGGGCGACAGGGGCCAACGCGGCACTCAATGCCCGCTACCGCGTGCTGATGCTGGCCGATACATTGTTCGCGCTGGCCCGGCTGATGCGTTCCCAAGCACAGCAATTTACCCCCGCCATGACGGCTGAAACTGCCGGGCGCGCGCCACTGATCGGCACCCTGGCGCAACAGCAAGCGGCATTGGCCGACCAGTTGCAGGCGGCACGCAATATCTTGCTGGAGTCCCCCAGCACCACGCGGCGCCAGCAACTGGCTGACATGCTGATGGCAGTGCTGGACATGCGCGACCACCTGCTGGTCTGCAACCTGGACCTTGACACGCTCAACAAGCATCCCGGTCATGAACCGGTGCTGCGCACCCTGAGCGATATCCTGGAGGCGCTGGCGCAGGAAATAGATGGCCTGGCCGACGCCCTGATGCGCGGGCGCACGCCTTTTTTGTTTGCCAGCCATCGCCCGCAGCTCGAAAATCTGCAATGGGGCCATGACGGCACAGCGTCAGCCGATGGCCCGGCACCCGCGGCCGCCATCTTGGCCATGGGCATGTCAAGCCGCATTGGCCACCTGAATGACGACAGTTTGCGCTTGCTGGCCCTGGCACGCGGTGAGGTGGCGCCCAACGTGGGCTTGGTGCGTACCAACTGGCAACTGTTTGTCAGCCCCACGGTCTGGTCCTGGGAGCCTTTTTATGCACTGTGGCGCTGGAACGCACCGCCGCTGCGCCACGCCATCCGGGCGGCACTGGCCATCGGCACGGCTTACGCGGTCTCGCTGGCGCTGCCCTGGGGCAGTCATGATTACTGGATACTGGTCACCATTGTGGTGGTGCTGCGCGGCAGTCTGGCGCAAACGCTGGAGCGGCGCAACAGCCGGGCCATGGGCACGCTGATCGGCTGTGTGCTGGCTGGCCTGCTGCTGTACGCCCACATCACACCGCTGCTGGTGCTGCTCATGGTGACGTTGGCGCAAGCCCTGGCCCACGCCTTTGCGATCAGGAAATACCTGGTCACGGCCATCGCCGCCACAGTGTTGGGCTTGTTGCAGGTGCAAATGCTCAACGCTGGCCCGAGCCCGGTCTTTGATGTGGTGGAGCGCATGGCAGACACCCTGATGGGGGTCGCCATGGCCTGGGCTTTCAGCTACGTGCTGCCTTCCTGGGAGCGTGGCCAGATTGCCGCTCTGGTCAAGCGTGCCCTGGCCGCGCAGACACGGCATGCGCGCGAGGCCCTGGGCTTGTGGCAGTTGCAGGCGGTGGACAACGCGCCCGAACTGCAATGGCGGTTGGCACGGCGCGAGGCTTTTGACAGCCTCTCGGCGCTGGTCCAGGCGACCCAGCGCTCCTTGTCCGAGCCGCGTGCGGTGCGCCCGCCGCTGGCACCACTGGGGCGCTTGCTGGCCCTGAGCTACCAACTGCTGGCGCAGCTGACCACGGTCAAGACCATGCTGCTGCTGCAACGTGAACGCCTGACACCCCATCAAATTGACCTGCCATTGCAACAGACGGCACAAGCCATTGAAGCCGCACTGGCTCTTGATACACGCACTGCACCAGTGCAGGCCGCTCAACCCGTCACGCCAGCGCTCGAATGGTCGGTGCTGGGCGACCCTTTTGATGGCGACCTCAGCCCGTGGTTGCTGCGCCGATTGCAGCTGGCCGAAAACATTGCACAGGAATTGCGCAGCCAGGCGGATCAGGTGGTGCGTGAACTTAGCCTCGCAACCACCACACAACAGCCTTAGCGCAGCATCAAAAACGCGCTTCCCACTCGGGCGCGGCCGTGGCATTTGCGCGCGGTCGGACCCGGTCAGTCCTTACTGAAACAGTTTGTCCACCTGGAAGAGGGTGAGCAAACCCATGACGGCGAAGATGCCTGCTGCAATGGCGTGAACCAGCTTCATCGGGATTCTGGCAGCAAACTTGTTGCCCACAAACACGGCCGGAACGTCCGCCAGCAACATGCCCAAGGTGGTTCCTGCCACCACCAGCAGCGGCGCTGCATAGTGGGCCGCCAGGGCCACGGTCGCAATCTGCGTTTTGTCGCCCATTTCGGCCAGGAAGAAAGTGACCAGAGTCGCGCCAAAAACGCCGAGGTGTTTCGCCACCTGCGTCTCTTCTTCCTCGATCTTGTCGGGGATCAGCGTCCAGATGGCCATGGCAATGAATGAGCCGCCAAGAACCCAACGCATGACTTCCGGGCTGACCACCGAGGTGATCCAGGCACCCAGCGCACCTGCCAAGCCATGATTTACCAGCGTGGCCACCAGAATGCCGGCAATGATGGGAAGCGGCTTCTTGAAGCGTGCCGCCAGGATGAAGGCAAGCAGTTGGGTTTTGTCGCCAATTTCCGCGAGGGCGACGACACCGGTAGAGATCAATAAGGATTCCATGTAGGGTTCCGAGGTCAGAAAAAAGCAATGAGAACGCCAATCCAAAATTGGCTGTCACCCATCATCGGTCAGTCGTCGAGCAGGGAGAGGTCGCGCACGGCGCCTTTGTCTGCCGACATGACCAGCTTGGCGTAGGCCTTGAGCGCAGCCGATACCTTACGCGGGCGGGGCAGGGCAGGCTTCCAGCCCTTGGCGTCCTGTTCGGCCCGGCGCTGGGCCAGCGCGTCGTCGGACAGCAGCACGTTGATGCTGCGATTCGGGATGTCGATGCGAATGCGGTCGCCATGGCGCACCAGGCCGATGGCACCGCCGGCCGCCGCTTCCGGCGAGGCGTGGCCAATCGACAGGCCCGAGGTGCCTCCCGAGAATCGGCCGTCGGTCAGCAGCGCGCAGGCTTTGCCCAAGCCCTTGGACTTGATGTAGGACGTGGGGTAAAGCATTTCCTGCATGCCCGGGCCGCCCTTGGGGCCCTCGTAGCGCACGATCACCACGTCGCCGGCCTTGACCTGGTCGTTCAGGATGTGTTCCACCGCCTCGTCCTGGCTCTCCACCACATGGGCCGGGCCCTCGAACACCATCAGGTTGTCGTCCACGCCGGCGGTCTTGACCACGCAGCCGTTGAGTGCGATGTTGCCGTGCAGCACCGCCAACCCGCCTTCTTGGGAGAAAGCGTGCGCCCCGGAGCGGATGCAGCCCTCGGTGCGGTCCAGGTCCAGGCTGGGCCAGCGGGCGTTTTGGCTGAAGGCCACCTGGGTCGGCACCCCGCCGGGGCCGGCCATGTAAAAGGTCTTGACGGCTTCGGACGGATTGCGGGCAATGTCCCACTGGTCAAGCGCGTCCTTGAAGGTCTTGCTGTGGACGGTGGGCACATCGGTGTGCAGCTTGCCGGCGCGGTCGAGCTCGCCCAGGATGCCGTAGATGCCACCGGCGCGGTGCACGTCCTCGATGTGGTACTTGTTGGTGTTGGGCGCCACCTTGCACAGCTGGGGCACCGAGCGCGAGAGGCGGTCAATGTCCTTGAGCGTGAAGTCGATTTCTGCTTCCTGCGCAATGGCCAAAATGTGCAGGATGGTGTTGGTGGAACCGCCCATGGCGATGTCGAGTGTGATGGCGTTCTCAAAGGCCTTGAAACCCATGGCGCGCGGCAGCACGCTGCTGTCGTCCTGTTCGTAGTAACGCTTGCACAGTTCCACCGCCAGATGGCCGGCGCGCTTGAACAGCTGCTCGCGGTCGGCGTGGGTGGCCACCACGGTGCCGTTGCCGGGCAGGGCCAGGCCCAGCGCTTCGGTCAAGCAGTTCATCGAGTTGGCGGTGAACATGCCCGAGCACGAGCCGCAGGTCGGGCAGGCGGAGCGTTCCACCTCGGCCACATCGGCGTCGCTCACCTTGTCGTCTGCGGCCATGACCATGGCATCGATCAGGTCGAGCTTTTTGAATTCCATGACCTGGGTGGTCGGGTTGGCCAGCTTGACCTTGCCAGCCTCCATCGGGCCGCCGGAGACAAACACCACCGGGATGTTCAAACGCATGGCGGCCATCAGCATGCCGGGGGTGATCTTGTCGCAATTCGAAATACACACCATGGCGTCGGCGCAATGGGCGTTGACCATGTACTCCACCGAGTCGGCAATGATGTCGCGGCTGGGCAGCGAAGACAACATGCCGTCGTGGCCCATGGCAATGCCGTCGTCCACCGCAATGGTGTTGAATTCCTTGGCCACGCCGCCCGCCGCTTCGATCTCGCGCGCCACCAGCTGGCCCAGGTCTTTCAGGTGCACATGGCCGGGGACAAACTGGGTGAAGGAGTTCACCACCGCGATGATGGGTTTGCTGAAATCATCGTCCTTCATGCCGGTGGCACGCCAGAGCGAGCGGGCACCCGCCATGTTGCGGCCAGCAGTGGAAGTTTTAGAACGGTAGACAGGCATGTTTCGTCTCTTTCGCCAGGGGCGATCAATGTTGGAGGGTTGGAATGCGAGGCAGCGGGGCGCAGCGCTCGGCCGGCAATTATCGTTCGAGTGGCCACGTCAGGTGCCAGACGGGTGCAATTCAAAGTGATGTGACACCCTGAAG
>JAQSDS010000434.1 GCA_029946045.1 Rhodoferax sp. | reverse complement strand
AAAATCGCGCCACTTTCAGCCATACCCACACAAGCCGATCTGCTGACAAGCATTCACGGCAACCCTGCCGGTACGACGCTGGCAGAACTGCTGGCGCTGCACCCCGCCATGGCGCGCCGCACCTTGCAGCGCCGATTGGCCCAGTTGGTCGGGCAGGGTCGGATTCAGATGCTGGGCGCGGCGCGGGCGGTGCGATACGCAGGTACCCCGCAGGCCGTCAAAGTAACCCTGTCTGCCCAGGAGGAGGGGGTGGACACTGCGCAGATTTTTGCAGAGGTTTACGTGCCTGTTTCACAGGAAGGTGAAGAGATCAAAGCTTACGCGCGCCAACCGCGTGCCATGCGCCCGCCAGTGGGTTACAGATTAGCGTTTCTGGAGCAGTACCACCCCAATCACACCGCCTATCTGCCGCAAAGTTTGCGGGATCAATTGCACACCATGGGCAAAGCGCGTGTGCAGCAAGCGCCCGCTGGCACCTTTGCGCGTGACATTCTCAATCGCTTGTTGATTGATCTGTCCTGGGCATCTTCGCAGCTGGAAGGCAATACCTACAGCAGGCTGGACACCGAGCGGCTGATTGAATCCGGCCAAGCCGCCGAAGGCAAGAACGCGCTGGAAACCCAGATGATTCTGAACCACAAGCAGGCCATTGAATACCTGGTGCTCGACCCGACGCATGCCCAGTTGACCTCCGATTGCATCATCGCGCTGCATGCTTTTTTGTCGGATGGCTTGATGGCCGACCCGACGGCGGTGGGCCGCCTTCGTCGCCGGGCGGTAGAGATCAGTGGCAGCGTGTATTTGCCGGTTGCCTTGCCGCAGCGGCTGGAGGAGCTGTTTGGCATCGTCACGCAGATGGCAGCGGAAATTGACGACCCCTTTGAGCAGGCTTTTTTTATGATGGTGCATTTGCCCTACCTACAGCCGTTTGAGGATGTGAACAAGCGCACCTCAAGGCTGGCGGCCAACATACCACTCATTCGCCACAATCTGTGCCCGCTGTCCTTCATCGACGTTCCGCAACAGGCCTACGTGGACGCCATGATCGGCGTTTACGAGCTCAATCGCATCGAGCTTCTGCGTGACGTTTTTGTCTGGGCCTACGAGCGCTCATGCCAGCAATACGTGGCCGTCAAGCAGAACCTGGTGCCGCCAGACATTTTTCGTCTGCGCTATCGCCAAGCATTGAGCGAAGTGGTAGCCGCCATCGTTCAAAACGACGAGGCCGCGACCGAGGCCACCGTGAATGCCAGGCTGCCATCCACGGTAACCGCCTCCGACACCGCCCATTTCACCAGGCTGGTATTGCAAGAGTTCGCCGCCTTGCATCCTGGGAACGCGGTGCGTTTCGGCATCAGACCCTTGGCGCTTGCCGCGTGGAAGGAAAGGCATCACGGGATGGATTGATGGGATGCACGGGCAGCCCGTTGAAGCTTGCCGACAGTCTGGCTACTGACTTAACAGGGCAACCAGGTCCCCCAAGCCAATCGCCTGTGCCCCATGGCGTAGGGGGAAACGCTCGGTGCCTGGGTACACCACATAGCGCTGTTCAATTTGCAGGTCATCACAAGCGACGGCAAAGCCGCGCTCAGGGCTAGGGGCCATGGCGCGCTTGATTTCGATGGCAATTTCGGGCTTGCCACCTTGCTCCAGCACCAGATCAATTTCTGCGCCAACCTGGGTGCGGTAGAAAAACGGTACGCGGCGGTTGCCGGCAGCCTGGATCAGGTTGTCGATGCAATGGCCCTCATAGCTCAGGCCACACACTGGGTGACCCAGCAGGTCGTTCAGGGTTTCCAGTTCCAACAGACCGTGCAGGATGCCACTGTCGCGCACATATACCTTGGGTGACTTGACCAGCCGTTTGCCCAGATTGCCTCCCCAAGGGCGCAGGCGGCGCACCAGTTGCAGGTCGACCAGCAGGCCGATGTAGCGGTCAATCGTGGGGTTGGCCACGCCCAGTGCGCTGGCGATGCGTGCCTGGTTGAGCACGCAGCCCTGGTTGTGCGCCAGCATGGTCCACAGGCGGCCGATGGTCTCGGCGGGCAAGCGCGGCGCGAACATGGGCACGTCGCGCTCCAGGTAACTGCGAATGAAATCGCGCCGCCAGTCCAGGCTTTGGGTGTCATTGGCAGCCAGCAGGCTGTCAGGGAAACCGCCGCGCAGCCACAGGTTGTTGTCGTCAATGCCAGCGGCAGCGGCTTCACCGGTGTTGAGCGGAGCCATGTCGATGTATGCCACACGCCCGGCCAGGGTTTCGCTGCTTTGGCGCATCAAGTCCAGCGCTGCCGAGCCTAGCAGCAGAAACTGCCCGCTGCGAATGCCCGCTTGCCGGTTGTCGTCGATGATGCCGCGCAGGATTTCAAACACCCCTGGTGCGCGGTGGATCTCGTCCAATACAACCAGCTTGCCCTGCTGGGCACGCAGATAGGAGTCGGCATCGTCGAGCCGCAAGCGGTCAGCAGGACGCTCCAGATCCAGGTACACCGCGCCGCCTGGCCAATCTTTGGCCAAGGCGCGGGCTAGGGTGGTCTTGCCCACCTGGCGCGGCCCCAGCAGCACCACGGCGGGGTTTTGCAGAAGTTTTTGGCGGACGGTGGATTCGAATTGACGGCTTATCATTATTGATATTTTAACGTTACAGTTTTATTTTTCAATATAAACCCATTATCAAAATCTCAATCGCCACCAGCACCCACTAGTTCTATATAGGATAGAACGCCCATACCACCCTAGACTATTCCACGTGCCACCGCAGCTGACCGCTAAAACAGCTCTGCCTCATTTGGGTTTTCAGCAGACGGCTTAGGCGGGTATATCAGCAACAACTTCCCAAAAATGCGCATCAAATTCTGAGCCGTATTCTCCAAAATACGCTTCATGTCAAACTCAAGCACTTCATCCCGCGACCCAAGAACCCTGAACCCATGACCCACGCCGTCTACCGCCTGCGCGCCGCCCGCCTGGCACGTGCTGTCAAACCTTTTCGCTCACGTGGCGGCCCCAGCGAGCGCTGCCCCGGTTGCCGGGTGATGCACAGCCACTGCCTGTGCGCCTTGCGCCCCAATGTGACCACACGCGCGGGCATGTGCCTGCTGATGGCCGACATCGAGCCGCTCAAACCCAGCAACACCGGCTGGCTGATTGCCGATGTGGTGGCCGACACCTTTGCTTTTGGCTGGGCCCGCACTTCAGTGGACCCGGCCTTGCTGACCCTGCTGGCTGACCCGCAATGGCAGCCCTATGTGGTGTTCCCCGGCGAGTTTGTGGCGCCCGAGCGAATGGTCACCGCTCTGCTGCCCGCCGTGGCCACCGACGGGCATGCGGCCAAACGCCCGCTGTTTGTGTTGCTGGACGCCACCTGG
Organism: Rhodoferax sp.; assembly: GCA_029946045.1. GTDB lineage: Bacteria > Pseudomonadota > Gammaproteobacteria > Burkholderiales > Burkholderiaceae_C > Rhodoferax. Next base: position 10,262 of record JAQSDS010000434.1, on the reverse strand, counting down.
AGTGAGGCCGGCAAGATGTTTCGCAAAAGCCCCTACCTGAACCACTTGCCGGTGCTGAGTTTGCACCCGGAGCAGATCTCCAACTACCGCCTGCGCCGCTCCAGCCGCAGCGACCACTTTTGCACCTCCGAGGTGGGCGCGCTGTGCCTGGCCCTGGCGGGTGAGCCGCATGCGGCCGAGGTGCTGGACGCTTACCTGGAGGTGTTTACCCACCACTATCTGCAGGCCAAAAACCAGCAGCCGGTCGGTTGGGAAGATGCGGCGCACCAGCGGTTACGGGAACTGTCCTTTGGCGCCACGCCATCGCTGTGAATGGCTTCAAATGCAATGAAATGAGTTCAGACAGCCTTCGTCGCGAGGGCGCAACTCCCACAAAGTCAAAACAGCCATGCCGCACACCGGGTGACAATCGCTACCCAACACAAAGAGCTGCCACATGACCCAAGACCAGAACCCCCCCAATGAATTGACTGCGCCGGCGCTGTGCGATGCCTGCGCCAGCATCCAGCGCAACTGGCGCCGTGCCCCCGGCCATGCCGAGCTGATGCAAGGCGTTAACCGCAAGGAGCCGCGCCGTCACGGGGCGGTCACCGTCACCCGCTACGTGTGTGAGCGTTGCGCGGCGGTCTGGGACTATGAGAACGACAAAAACAACACCCACGCGGGTTGGTCCTTGCTGGGTCACCTCGACCCCGCCAGCTGAGCTTATCGGACGCCGGCCTTTTCCAGCAGGCTGACGATGGCTGCATAGCCCCGCGCTTTGGCCAGCGCCAGCGGGGTGTTGCCTTCGCGGTCGGTCAAGCGGGTGCTGGCACCGGCGGCCAGCAGCGCGCGCACGACTTCCTGATGCCGCGGCCCGCCATTGCCGAGCACGATGGCTTCGATCAGTGCGGTCCAATGCAGATTGTTGACATGGTCCAGCGGCGCACCGGCGGCGATCAATTGCCTGACCACACCATCGCGGCCCAGATGGGCGGCCGCAATGAGCGCGGTGCCGTCGTAACGGCTGGTGGTGAGCTTGGCAGTCGCGCCCAGGCCGAGCAGCACACGCAGTGTGTCTTCGTCGTCCGCCACTGAGGCAATCGTGACGGCGTCATAACGGTCGTTTTCCAGCAGCGCCAGGTCAGCGCCGGCCTGGGCCAACACGCGAAGCAGCTCGCGCTGCCGGGCGTGGGTGGCAATATGCACGGCGGTGCGACCATAGGAGTCACGCGCATTCACATTGGCGCCTGCGGCCAGCAGTTTTTTGGCTTTGGCCAGGTCGCCCTGCTGTGCGGCGGCCAACAAGCCCGTGTAACGCGCCGCTTCAACCGCACTGGGTGCCACCTGGGCCTGTGCCGTTGAGGTCAGGGTGGCCATGGCCATGCAGGCCGCCATGGGCCATGCCATCCAGTGGGTCGTGTTGGCCATGGTTGGTCCTTGGGTGGGGGCCGGTGCCGTTTACTTGAGCATGTCCTGCACGCTGGCAATGCCCGCCATGGCGCACTTCTCGTCCAGTTGACCGGCTGGCGCACCGCCCACGCCGACCGCGCCAATGACTTCGTCACCGACCTTGACCGGCACGCCCCCGCCCAGCAGCAGGTAACCGGGAATCATGGCCACATGGGTCGAAGCGGGGTTCTTTTGCACGCCCTCCCACATCGCCAGCGTGGTGTTCTTGCCCGACGCCGAAGTAAATGCCTTGGCCTGGCTGGCGGCCAGCGTGTGCGGGCCGGCATTGTCGGCGCGGTAAACGGCGCGCACACCACCGGCACGGTCGACCACGGTGGCGGTCACATTGAACTTGTCGGCACTGCAGGCCGCCACGGTGGCTGCGGCAATTTTGGTGGCCAGCTCAAGCGACATGTTTTTTTCGACACGCACGCTCTGGGCGTTGGCGCCAAGGGTGGCAAGAGACAGGACGAGTACGGTGGCGCAATGAATGGAACGCATGGTTTTTCTCCAGGAAATGTGGGTGCTGAAGCAACTGTTCAAACCCTGGCGTAAATGTAGGTAAACCGGGGCGCGCCGGCCATTCGTGCGGCTACGCTTTGGGCTCCGTAGAACTACGGAGGATGGGGTGCGTCAGGAACCTGCTTCGGCGGCCAGCGCGGCGTAATGGCGTATCAGGTGCGCCAGCGATTCCACCTGCAGCTTGGCAAACAGGTTGGCGCGATGGCTTTCCACCGTGCGTGGTGACAGACCCAGGGCGCGGCCAATCTCCTTGTTGGTCAGGCCTTCGACGATCAACCCCAGCACCTCGCGCTCGCGCTCCGACAACTGCGCATAGTGCGCACGCGCATGCCGGTCGGCCTGGTGCCGCTCGCGCGAACGGACATGCTGGCGCACGGCGTTTTGCAGCGCCTCCAGCAGCACCTCGTCATCCACCGGTTTTTCCAGAAACTCGGTAGCGCCCGACTTGAAGGCACGCCGGCACAGCTCCACCGTGCCGTGCCCGGTCAGCATGATGACCGGCTGGTCAACGCCCTGTTGCACCAATTGATCGAGCACGGTCAGGCCGCTGATGCCGGGCATGCGCACGTCAAGCACGATGGCGCCAATACCCTGGCGGTCAAAGCTGCGCATGAATTCCTGCGGATCGGCCCAGGCCTGCACGCGCAGGCCCACGGTGCCAATCAACAAGCCCAGACCAGCGCGCACGGCATCGTCGTCGTCAATCAGGTGGATCAGCGGTGACAGCGGTGCACTCATGGGCGGCTCGCCAACGGCAATGTCAGGACAAAGATGGCACCACGCGGCATATTGGCTTGCGCGCTCAGTTGCCCGCCCATGCCGCTGGCCAGGGTCTCGCACAGACTCAAACCCAGACCCAGACCGCCTTCACGGGTGGTAAAAAACGGTTCAAACACATGGGGTAAGGTGTCTGGCGCGATGCCCGGCCCGGTGTCGACCACACGCAACACACCCATGCACTTGGCCGCGCCAATGTGGATGGCAAGCTGGCGCTCGCTGGCGGGCACCGCGTCCAGCGCCTGCAAGGCATTGGTGATCAGGTTGTGCACGATTTGCTCCAGCGCCACACGTTCGGCCAGCACCAGGGCGGGCTGGTCGATGTGCACGGCCGTGGCCACCCCGCGCCGCTGGCATTCGGGCGCCAGCAGGTCAAGCGCCGAGCGCACCGCCTGCGCCAGGTCCACCGTCTGACCCGGCACTGCGGGCACGGCTTGCTCCACGCTGCGGCGCAAGCGGCCCAACACCTCGGCGGCACGGCGCGCTTGCGCCACCGCCTGGTCCATGGCCTGCAGCGCAGTGGGCAGCTCGATGGGGTCGTCCTGCAGCAGGCGCTTGGCGGCCTGTGTGTTGGCCAGAATCGCCGTCAGCGGCTGGTTCAGCTCATGGGCCATGCCGGCGGCCAATTCACCCAGACTGTTCAGGCGGGCCACCTGGCCCACACGCAGCAAGGCTTCGGCACGGCGGCGAGCGCTGCGTTGACGCTGCCAGGCCGACCAAGCCGCCAGAGCGGCTGCCACCGCCAAGGCCCACAGCGCCATGGCCAGCCAGGGCAATTCCTGCCAACCGACCTGACGGATCGCAACCACCTCGAAGGACTGGCTCACGCTGTCCAGATGCTTATGAAACTCAAACTGCCAGCCGCCCGCTGCGACATGACCCGCTTGCACCACAAAGGCCTGGCCCGCGTGTACCAGGGTGACACGCACCGGGCTGGTCTGCACCGGCATCGACCAGTCGGTCCAGGGAATGGTGCCGTGGATGTCGATCAGCAGCGCGTAACTGGCGGGTTGCGCTGCCAGCACCAATTGGTAGCGACCGCGGGCTGACGTGAAATCGGCATTGGCCAACACGGCAGCGCGGGTCTGGCGCGATGCCTGCTCGGCCGCATCCAGGCTGGCATCAGGCCAGGCGGCGCCGGCATCGCGCCGCTGCACACCCAGAATCTGCGGGTAGACCGACGACAAACGCTGCTCCGCCGAATCGGTACTGCCGGGCGGCGCAGCGGGCTGCAGCAGGGCCAGGGTGGCCAGCACCGCCTCGTGCTGCACCACGCGCTGGCTCAGCAGCCGGTGGCTGATGCGGGCATCGGTCTCGAACGCCTCACGCAACTGCGCCAGTTCGGTGCGGGCCAACAGCACACACCCGAGCGCCGAGATCGCGAACCAGACCAAAAGCCGCGGAGCATACACTTTGAAGAGCTGAGGCATGGACAATTTTTGCATACAACCCGATGGCTGGCTTAGGGCTTGCGCCATGATAGCGTTGCCCTGCCCGCGCCGCCTTTGCGAAACTCGTCGGGCGTCGCGCCGGCCAGCCGCTTGAACATGGTGATGAACGCCGAGGCACTGCCATAACCCAAGTCCAGTGCGATGGTTTCCACCGTCTGCCCGCTCTCCAGCAGGGCCATGGCCCGGACCACGCGCAGCCGCTGGCGCCATTGCGCCAGACTGAGGCCCAAGTCGCGCTGGCAACGGCGCATCAGGGTGCGCTCGGTGGTGTGGGCCTGCGCGGCCAGTTCGGCCACCGAGCGGTTGTCGCCCGGGTTGGTTTGCAGCAGGCGCAGCACGGCACCCAGAGCCGGGTCTTCGGAGGTGGGCAGGTAACTGCCGGCACGCGGCGCTTCAATGAGCTGGTCCAGCAGCACTTGCAGCAGGCGGGCACCGGCGGGCGTGTCTGCCTGCTGGGGAGGCTGCGCGCGCAGGTGGTCCAGCAGGGCGCGCGCCAGCGGGCTGACGGTGAGCGCACAGGGCTCTGCCGGCAGCGCGGCGCACAGGGCGGCTGAAACGTAAAGCGAGGCATGGTGCGTGGCCTGCCGGTTCAGCCCGACATGGGCCAGTTCCGGTGGCAACCAGATACCGTACTGCGGCGGGGCCAGGTAATGATGGTCAGCCACCTTGACCTCCATGACGCCGCTGAACGAGTACACAAACTCCCCCCAGGCGTGCTGGTGCAGCGGGTAAATACCATCAGCGGGCTCATAAGCACTGCGGAACATGATGGGCGCTGGCAAAGCGGGGCTGCTCAGGGGGATGTCGAGCTTGGGGTGAAGGATGCGCATCTTTTGTCGGTTACGGCCTATGGTTTGTCTGATTTGAACTATATCAACGAAAGCCGTCAAACCAATAATGCAGCCTGCCCTCACTTCAAAGCCGCCTCCATGAACACTCGCCTCGACCTGGACGCCAAAGCCATCACGCTCATGGTGGTGTTGTGCGCCATTTGGGGTCTGCAGCAAGTGGTGCTGAAGGCCACCGCAGCCGACATTGCACCGATCATGCAGATTGCGCTGCGCTCGGGCGTGGCCGCGCTGCTGGTGGGGCTGCTCATGTGGTGGCGCAAGGAGCCTATGAACCTGCGCGACGGCACGCTGCGCCCCGGCGTGGTGGTGGGGCTGCTGTTTGGCGTGGAGTTTTTGCTGGTGGCCGAGGGCCTGCGCCACAGCAGCGCCTCCCACATCCTGGTTTTTTTGTACACCGCACCCATCTTTGCCGCGCTGGGCCTGCACTGGAAACTTGCCGCCGAGCGCCTGGGACCAATACAGTGGCTGGGCATTGTGCTGGCCTTTGGTGGCATTGCCTATGCCTTTCTGGGACGCAGCACGGCGGTTGGTGCCTTACCGGGCAATGCGCTGTGGGGCGACTTTCTGGGCCTGCTAGCCGGCGTGGGCTGGGCAGCCACCACCGTGGTGGTGCGCTGCTCCACCTTGTCCAGGGCACCAGCCACGCAGACCCTGCTGTACCAACTGATCGGCGCCTTTGTGTTGCTGCTGGCCGGGGCCTTCCTGACTGGCCAGGCACACATCAACCTCACGCCGCAGATCTGGGCCAGCCTGGCGTTTCACTCGGTGGTGGTGTCGTTTGCCAGCTACCTGGCCTGGTTCTGGTTGTTGCGCCATTACCTGGCGTCGCGCCTGGGTGTGTTCTCTTTTCTCACGCCGCTGTTTGGCATTGTTCTTGGGGCCTGGCTGCTGTCCGAACCGATCGAGGCCAGCTTTTTGCTGGGCGCCGTGCCGGTGCTGATCGGCATTGTGCTGGTGAGCGGCGGCGGCTGGCTTGAGCAGCAATGGGGTGGCAAGGCAAGCACACGTCAAGCAGTGAAGTGATAGACAGTCCATAAAACCATTTACGCGCCCCCATGATTCCTCCATAATCTGCCGACATTGCCATGTCGTCCCTACTGCCAAAGGGGTTGAACGACGCCACCTAGGGAAGCACCATGCGGTTCAAACACGTGAAGCGGCTGTATCTTCAGGCCAGATTGCACCAATTCCCGGTGGCCATGGTGATGACGCTATCGGTGATGCAGGCGGCCCTGGCCCAGCCAACCGCGCCCTCTGAACCCCAGTTCGCCATCAGCAAGTTTGAAGTGTCCGGCAACACGTTGCTGGCACCCAACACGGTGGATGCGCGACTGACAAGTTTTGTAGGTGACGAGCGCCGCTTCGCCGACATAGAAGCGGCACGCCGTGCCCTTGAGGCCATGTACCTGCAGGCCGGCTACAGCACCGTGCAAGTGACGCTTCCAGAGCAGGAAATCAGTTCTGGCGTGATCCGCTTGCTGGTGCGCGAAATGAAGCTGGGCAGCATCACGCTGATGTCAGCCAATCACCATGACCTGGACAACGTCAAGGCCAGCGTGCCTGGCCTGGTTGAAGGCCAGGTGCCCAACACCGTCGCCGTGGCCGAGTCCCTGCGTCTGGCCAACGACAACCCCAGCAAGCAAACCCAGTTGCTGTTCAAGCCCGATCCAGTCAACAACCGCGTCGACGCGGTACTGCGTCTGGAAGATGAAAAGCCCTGGAAAGGTTTTGTGAGCCTGGACAACACAGGAACCAGCGATACCGGCAAAACCCACCTGAATGTTGGCTACCAACATGCCAACTTGTTCAACCGCGACCATGTGCTCACGCTCCAATACATCACCTCGGTGGAAAAGCCTCAGAACATGCATATTTATGGTTTTGGCTACCGCTTGCCCCTGTACGACCGCGCCGATGCCATCGACGTCTATGCGGGCTACTCGGACGTCAACTCGGGCACGGTGGCCGGACTGTTCAACGTCAGTGGCAAGGGCAAGGTGCTGGGCGCCCGTTACGCTCACCAATTCGTCAAAACGAACGAGTTCGAGCACAAGCTGTCTGTCGGCATGGACTACCGCGCCTACGAGAACAACATCGACCAGAACGGTACCGCCCTGGGCACGGATGTCACCGTCCACCCCTTCAACCTGAGCTGGAACAGCCTCTGGAAAAAGGACAACACCCAGTTAAATGGCTACGCCAGCTGGCTGCATAACCTGCCAGGGGGCAGCAAAGGCAGTGATGCAGACTTCGCCGCGACCCGGTCCGGCGCGCAAGCCAGCTACCAACTTCTTCGCCTGGGCGGCAACGCCAGCAAGCAATTTGCCGGCGATTGGCAATGGCGGCTGGCGCTTGACGCGCAATACACCCAGGAACCACTGGTCCCCGGCGAACAATTCGGACTGGGGGGACAAGACTCGGTGCGCGGCTTTGACGAACGCAGCGTCAGTGGTGACCGCGGCTGGCGCACCGGACTGGAAATTTTTTCCCCGGATATCGGCGGAACGACCGGGATTGCCGGGGCACGTTTGCGCTTCTCGGCTTTTGTCGAGGGCGGACAAGTGCAGCGCCTGCAGGCCTTGCCCGGTGAAACAGGCAGCGAGGGCATTGCCAGCGTCGGTCTTGGCATGCGTTTCGGCATCGACAAGTCTTTGAGTTTTCGTCTGGATTTCGGTCACGTCATCAACGGCGACGCAAGCCAGAACAAGGGCTCGGACAAGCTGCACGGCAGCATGGCCTACGTTTTCTAAGAAGGATTGCAGGATGAACGCCAACACCTTCCGGTTGATCTTCAGCAAGCGCCTGGGCATGTGCGTCCCAGTGGCTGAACAGCGCAGCGCCCAGGGCAAGGGAGCGGCTGAAAATACCGCCGATGTGGGGCTGAAGCCCCTTGCATTCAGCCTGGCGCTGCTTTGCGCCGCACCCGCGCTTGCCTTGCCGGGCGCACCCTCAGTGACCAACGGCAGCGCCAGCTTCAGCCAGAGCGGCAGCACGCTCACCATCACCAATACACCCAACGCCATCATCAACTGGGGCAGCTTCTCCATCGGCCAGAACGAGCTGACCAAATTTATCCAGCAAAGCAGCGCCAGCGCGGTGCTGAACCGCGTCACCGGTCAAAACCCAAGCCAGATCCTGGGCCAGTTGCAATCCAACGGCCGGGTCTTCCTGATCAACCCCAATGGCATCGTGTTCGGTGCGGGCAGCCGCATCGACACGGCCGGGCTGATTGCTTCGACACTGAACCTCAGCGACGCCGACTTTCTGGGCGGCAAGCTCCGACTCACCGGCACGGGTAGCGAAGGCAAAGTGGAAAACCAGGGCACGATCACGACGACCACCGGCGGCTTTGTCTATTTGATTGCGCCCAATGTAGAGAACAGCGGTGTCATCCATGCGCCCAATGGGGACGTGCTGCTGGCTGCCGGCCAGAGCGTGGAGATTGCCGACGGGTTGAATCCGGCGCTGCGCGTGGTGCTGACCGCCCCGGAAGGTCAGGTCGTCAATCTTGGCCAGATTCTCGCCGAGTCCGGCCGCATCGGATTGCATGGCGGCATGGTCGCCAACAGCGGAACGATCAGTGCGTCCAGCGCGGTGGCCGAGGGCGGAAAAATTTATCTGCGGGCCACGGAAAAGATCGAGCTGACAGATACCTCGGTACTCAGAGCTGACGGGACGGCGGGCGGCGAGATCACCGCCATCGTGCAGAAGGACGGACAGATTGCAGGAGACCTCGTCGCCCGTGGCGAGATCAGCGCGCAGGGGTATGGCACGGCAGGATCAGGTGGGTTCGTGGAAACCTCCGCGACCAAGGTCGATCTGAATGGCATCAATGTCAAGACCGGAGGCGGGGAGTGGCTGATCGATCCCTACGACTTCACCATTGCGGCAAGCGGGGGTGACATCACGGGCAGCGCGTTGGCAACCGCCTTGGGCGGCAACAGCGTCACAATCCAGACGGCAAACGGTGGCATCAACTGTACCAATGCCACCTGTGGTAGCGGCAACGCCAGCGGTAACGGCGACATCTTCGTCAATGACGCGGTGAGCTGGAATGCTGCGACCACGCTGACTCTTTCGGCCTATCGTCACATCAACATCAACCAGAGCATCACTGCCAGCGACGCCTCTGGCAAGATTGCCCTGGAATATGGGCAAGGAGCCGTGGCTGCAGGCAACACTGCCACTTACTTCGTCAAAGCACCAGTGAACCTGCAGGCCGGCAATAATTTCAGCACCAAACTCGGTAGCGATGGCAGTGTCAGAAATTTCACCGTTATTACGCTTCTCGGTAACGCTTCAAGCAGCAACGATGGAACATTGCAGGGCTTACAGAGCAATCTTTCCGGTAATTTTGTACTTGGGGCTGACATCAACGCTGACGCTACATCAACCTGGAATTCGGATGGAGCGAATGGATATTACGGGTTTAGTCGTATCGGTAATGGTCAAACCTTCGACAACAGCTCAAGGTTCATCGGCGTTTTTGACGGACTCGGCCACACGATCAGTAATTTGTATATCCGACGCCCGAACGCTACGACTCCTACATTCAACGCCAATGACTATGTTGGATTGTTTGGTGTAAACCAAGGCCTGATTCTCAATGTAGGACTTTTGAATGCCAATGTTTCAGGGCGCGCCTCGGTCGGCGCTCTTGTTGGCGTCAATGGCGTGAATGCGGGTGCAGTGGTATTGAACAGTTACTCGACAGGTAGCGTGAACGGGGCAGACGGGGTTGGCGGTTTGATTGGGCAGATGAATGGGGGTATTGTTCGTTACAGTTATTCATCAGCCAGTGTTTCCAGCGGCGGGGCCGTGGGCGGCTTGGTCGGTGTAGTGAACGCAACTTCAGGCGGGACTGTTAACAACAGCTATGCACTCGGTACGGTCAGTGGAAGCACAGCCGGAGGATTGGTGGGCGCCCTCAATAGCGTCGGCACGGTCACGAATAGTTACTCTGCGAGTCCTGGAGTGGGGCTGATTGGATCCGGCTCCGGTTTGGTAACGAACAGTTATTGGGACAATGTTATAGGCGCATCATCGAGTGCAGGTACGGGTGCGGTTGGCAGAACATCGGCACAAATGAAAGACGCTTTGAACTTTACCGGCTGGGATTTCACAAATCTGTGGAATATCGATGTCGGAGCCACAATTTCCTATCCTTATCTGCGTAACAACGAGCAAATTCCGCATCCCGGCTTAACGACGGTTGGGAGCAGCTGCAGCA
>JAQSDS010000433.1 GCA_029946045.1 Rhodoferax sp. | reverse complement strand
CATCGCCGACCCGACCGCCGCTGCCATTCAACAAGCGGGCTACACCACCGTGGGCTTGCTCGGGACCCGCTTCACCATGGAGCAGGACTTTTATCGCCAGCGGCTCGAACAGCACGGCTTGACCGTGTTGACGCCAGAACCGGCCGACCGCGAACGGGTGCACCAGATCATTTACCAGGAGCTGTGCTTGGGCCAAGTGCATGATGACTCGCGCCAGGACTACCTGCGCGCGATCACCGAGCTGGGAGCACAAGGCGCGCAGGCCATCATTCTGGGCTGCACCGAAATCGGCCTGCTGATTCAACAGCAAGACTGCCCGATGCCTCTTTTCGACACCACCGCCTTGCACGCCCGTAGCGCCGCCAACTGGGCCATGTCAGCGCCCTGCCCATGACAGCCCTGAAGCATGAAACCCTTGGCATGTGGCTGGGCGTGCTCGGGGTCGCCATCTTTGCCGTCACACTGCCCATGACGCGACTGGCGACGGGCACGGCCGAAGCGCCCCAACTGTCCCCCTGGTTTGTCACCTTTGGCCGAGCCGCTCTGGCTGGGGCACTGTCGCTGGTGTTTCTGGCGCTGACCCGCTCGACTTTGCCCACCGCCACCCAACGCAAGTCGCTGGGCATGGCGCTGCTGGGCAACGCCATCGGCTACCCGCTGCTGCTAGGTTTTGCACTGCGCCAGGTCACATCGGGTCACGCCGCCGTGATCACCGCGCTGCTGCCACTGGCCACGGCGGCCATTGCGGCCTGGGTGCTGCACCAGCGGGCACGCCTGGGTTTTTGGGTCTGTGCGGTGCTGGGCAGCGCACTGGTGGTGGTGTTTTCACTGCTGCGCGCCTACCAACAAGGTCATGGTTTTGGCTTTGAATGGGCTGATTTGCTGCTGCTGGGTGCCGTGCTGGCCGCCTCCACGGGCTATGTGTACGGTGCCCAGGTCACCCACGCGCTGGGCGCCGAACGCGTCATTTGCTGGGTTTGCGTGATGGCGCTGCCCCTGACCCTGCCCGGTGCGCTGCTCACCTGGCCAGCGCACCCCGTCAACCCATCGGCCTGGCTGGGCCTGATTTACGTGGGCGTGTTCTCGATGTGGGCGGGCTTTTTTGCCTGGTACCGTGGCATGGCGATGGGCGGGGCCCTGAAAGTGAGCCAAACGCAGCTGCTGCAACCTTTTCTGAGCATTCTGGCTGCCGTCCCCATTTTGGGGGAGCCCCTGGAGTTGATCACCTTGGGCTTTGCGCTGGCGGTCATGGTGACCGTGTTTTTGGGCAAGCGGTTTTCCGGACCCCACCCGGTTCAGGGCAAATTATGAAAACCATGCACATGAACGCCGGATTGATCCGCTAAGCTGTTCGCCACGCCAAGATCGTTTACATTCAGCGCATGGGCACTCTTTACCTGGTACGCCACGGACAGGCTTCGTTCGGTGCCGACGACTACGACCAACTCAGCGATCTGGGCAGGCGCCAAAGCGTGCAGTTGGGCTACCATTTCGCCAGCAAAAAAATCACTTTTGATCTGATACTTTGCGGCACGCTACGCCGCCACAAGCAGACCCTGAGTGCCATCAGCGAAGGTATGAACCAGGACTTGCAAGCCAAGCATTGGCACAACCTGAATGAATACAACAGCGCGGCCGTGATCGCCGCCATCCATCCCGAACCTCTGGACCGAACACCCACGCGAGACAACTATCGTCACCACTTCCGGCTGCTGCGCACCGGCTTGTTACAGTGGATGCTGGGCAACACGCAGCCACCAGACATGCCGAACTGGCAGCTTTTTGGGGAACAGGTGGTGGCAGTACTGGACCATGTGCGTCAAAGCCAGGCCGAGCGGGTGCTGCTGGTGTCCAGCGGTGGCCCGATTGCCAGCGCCATTGGACACGTGCTGGGTACGCCGCCCGAGGCCACCATCGAACTCAACATGCGGTTACGCAACACCGCCGTTTCCGAATTTGCCTTTGGCCCCAAACGTCACACGCTGCTGACCTACAACACGCTGCCACATCTGGAACACCTGGATGTGGCAGACTGGGTAAGCCACGCCTGAGCCGAAAGACCTCTGCGGCAAGACCAAAAAAAAGGCACCCGAAGGTGCCTTTCATGCTGCCCGCAGGCAGGGTGACATTAAGCCTTTTGGGCCACTGCGGCGGCAGCGCTGAGGGCTTGCTCGGTCACGGCAGCGATGTTGCTTTCAGCCACAGCCAGGGCCTTTTTGGCCGAGCTTTGAGCGGAATCAATGGCAGTCTGGCTGGAAGCCAAAGCGCTCTTGAACACAGCCACAGCCGACTCGGTACCGGCAGGTGCATTCTTGGCCACGTTTTCAACCACTTGGTTGAACGCTTTTTGGGCTTCGGCAGCCTTGCCTTCAAGCGCCTTGGTGAATTCAGCGCCGGTTTCGACAGCGATGCCATACACATGGCGGCTGTAAGCCACTGACTTTTCAGCCATGGGAGCGGCCAGGCCGGTTTGCAGGGCAATAGCTTGCTGCAGGTCTTTGGCAGCCAGGGCGGCTTGGGCGTGGCTGAAAGATTCAGTCATCAAGGCCTTGGCAGCAGCCATGTTCAGTTCAACTAGCTTTTCCAGGCCAGCGAAAGATTTGGTGGCGAGGGACTGGGTGGTGTCAAAAGCGGCTTGGTTGCTAGCAGTGATTTGGTCAGCGGTGATAAACATGTGAGTTCCTTTAAATGGGGTTAAATGCGTTGTAACGTCCGGGTGAGCGGTTTATGTTGCAGTGCAGCATGGGTTGAATTATAGGGAAACCCCGGGGCTTTACAAGTCTTTTTTGTTGCAGTGCAACAAAAAAGTTAGGCTAAGCACTCTAAGCGGAGTCGTCCAGCCGAAGGGTCAACGCCACAGAATCAACGCAGTCCCCAGCACCGTCATCACGGCGCCCAGCCAGGCCCCTGGCGCCGGCGCACGCTTGAGTTGCAGCCATAACAAGGGCAAGACCAGGATGGGCGACACCGACGACAGAATGGCCACCATACCGACGTCGCCTTTTTCCAGCGCCAGCAGCACCAGCGTCATGCCAATGCCCATGGCGATGAAACCATTGAGGCCGGTTTGCGCCAGCACCCGCAGCGTGGGCGGCTGGCTGGCGCGCGCGGCCTGAAAACCCGCCAGCAACAGCACCCCATGCGCGGCCGTGGCCACTGTGACGCGCACCGCCGAGGCCATGATCGGGTCCACGTGCTGCGCCATCACCGGCTTGGCAATCAGCGAGCCCACGGCCTGGCACAATGCCGCCAGCAAAGCCAGCGCCACACCCATCCCCACATGCCCACGGTCGGTTTCCCAGTCGTGGGTTTCGCCCTTGTGGCGACCCAGCAGAATGGCCAACATCACACCCGCCAGCGTCAACATTCCGCCCAACAGGGCCTGCATGTTCATGCGTTCATCGAGCAGCCCAAAACCGAGGGCCGCGCTGAAGGCGGCGTGGGTGGCAAAGAGCACACCCGCACGGCGTGGGCCGAGCCGGTTGATGGCCGAGAACAGCGCGGTGTCACCAATAAAGATACCAATCAGGCCGCTGATGGCCATGATGCCCCAGGCGTGGCCATCGAAACCGTGCCAGCTGCCTTGAACCAGCACCACTGACCACAGCATCAGCGCCACCATGGCCATGCGCCAGCGGGTGAAGGCAATGGCCCCGAGATGGCGCGCCGGTGTCACCGACATCACGCTGCCCACCGCCCAACAGGCGGCGGCACCCAGCGCCAGCAGGTCGTAAGGAGCCATTACCCGAGCGCGGGTTTGGGGAGCAAGGTGTCGGCGGGCAAGCGGTCCATTTCAACCAGCAGCCGGGCCAGCGCCAGCCCGGCTGCGCCCACCATGGCTCGACCCTTTTCTGCTGTGGCTTGGGACGCGTCGCCGACCGCACCAGCCGGGTTGTAGTCCTGGGTTTGCCAGCCCAGTTTGGCGCTTTTGCCGTTGCCCAGAATCTCAAACTGGCTGGCGCGTGCCTGCGCCGTCGAAGCGAAATTGCGCGCCTGCGCCATGTCCACGTGGGCCGGGTCGAGCGCCAGCATCATCGAAGTCTCGATGTCACCGCCGTGGATACCAAAGCGGTGCTCCCCGGCACTGAACAAGGTGTTGACATCCTGCCCCTGCGCGTCCATGAGCGGCAAATTGAACCAGCTCACGCTGTAGACCAGCATGTCGAGCCGGGCACGCAGGTCGCGCGCCACCAGGTCCATCACGCTGACATTGCCACCGTGGCTGTTGAACAGCACCAGTTTACGGATGCCGGCGGCCGCGACCGACTCGGCGATGTCGGTCCAAAGCCGCAGAATAGTCTCGTTCTTGAGCGTCAGCGTGCCGGGAAAACGCGTGTGTTCCGGGCTCAGACCGACCGACTGCGTGGGTAAGATCAGCGCCGGCAATGGCGCTGGCAGATGGGCCAGCGCAGCGTTCACAATGCCGTCAACCAACACGGTGTCGACACTCAGCGGCAAATGGGGGCCATGCTGCTCGGTCGCCGCCACTGGCAACACCGCGATGGTGCGCGCCGCCTGGCCACCGCTGCGCAGGCGCTCAAAGTCGAGCGTGGTCCAGTCAGCCCAAAAGCGCGAGGAAGTAGCCATGGCGGGGCTCAGGCTTTCTTCATGAACTCGGCCTTGAGCATGAAGGCGCCCTGGTCGGTCTTGCAGTCCACCTCATGGTCACCCGCGCCCTCGGGCAAGCGGATACCTTTGATCTTGGTCCCTTTTTTCAGCACAATCGACGAACCCTTGACCTTCAGGTCTTTGATCAGGATCACCGTGTCGCCATCGGCCAGCGGGTTGCCATTGGCATCCTTGACCGGGCCACCGGCATCGTCACTGGCTTCAGACGCCGCAGCCTGGGGCCACTCAAAACCACAATCCGGGCAGACGTAGTTGTCACCGTCCGGGTAGGTATTTTCAAGAGTGCATTGGGGGCAGGCGGGTAAGTTGGACATGTAAATGGATGGCAAAAAAACGGATTGTAGAGCTCGCTATCATCCTCGCATGACTAAAAAAAGTTCCCGCAACCTCACTGGCGACTCCTTCTTTGCCTGGGATGGCGATGTACTGGTGGTCAATATCCTGGGCAAACCCAGCGCCAGCAAGGATGCCATTGGCAAGCCTTTTGGCAAGCAGCTCAAGGTCAGCGTCACGGCAGCGCCGGTGGCCGGCCGCGCCACCGACCACATGCTGCGCTTTCTGGCGCCGCACTTTGGCGTCAGCGCCTCGGACATCACGGTGGTGTTTGGCCGCATGAACGTCAACAAGCAATTACGCATCAAGACCCCGACCAAGCTGCCCGCCGTTTTCAGCCAACAGAGTGAGCAGGCATCGCTGTTCACCACCGAAGTGTCAGCGCTCTGAAACAGCTGACGGCTCAGCTACGGAACTTCAAGACCACCCCTGCCTCTCACAACACCATGATCCTCCTGAAGCACCTGAAGCGCCCTCTCTCTGCTCTATTTATCAGTGCAATTTCTTTGCTGTCGACAGCTGTCATGGCACAAGGCAGCGTAAAAAACACCGTCACCACCGAGCAACTTCAGGCCGAGTTGATGGCGCACGCACCCGACGGCGTTGACCCCGGCAAAACAGTGTGGGTCGGGTTGCAACTGCGCCACCAGCCGGATTGGCACACCTACTGGAAGAACTCGGGCGACTCCGGCCTGGCCACCAGCCTGAGCTGGACGCTGCCTGCGGGCGTGCTGGCGGGCGACATTGCCTGGCCACTGCCGGTGAAAATCCCGATTGGGAATCTCGCCAACTATGGTTATGAAAACACCGTGCTGCTACCGGTGCCGCTGACCATCACACCCGACTTCAAACCGTCGGCGCTGACCCCCGAACTCGAGGTCAAGCTGCATGCCAACTGGCTGGTCTGCAAGATCGAGTGTGTGCCACAGGACGGCGACTTCGTGCTGCGTATTCCAGTCAAGGGCTCCACGGCCATCCATGGGGCCACCTTTGATGCCGCCCTCAGGGCGCAACCCCAGGTGCTGGTGCAAGCGGGCAGCATGGCCATTGAGAACCGCACGCTCAAGGTGTCGGTGATCGGCTTGCCCGCCAGCCTGCAGGGTCACACGCTGGAGTTGTTCCCGGAAACCCCCGAGATCATCGAGACCGCAGCCAAATGGACACAAAGCTGGCAAGGGGCGGTGTGGACAGCTGCCGTGCCGATTTCCAAACACCGCAGCGCCGACCCGGCCGTGATACCGCTGGTGTTGACTGCACAGGTCGGCAACGAGCGCCTGGGTTTTGTCACCCAGGCCAAGGTGACGGGGACCTGGCCCACCCAGGCGGCGCCGTCAACGGCGGAGGCACCCGCGCCAGCGGCCAACCCGGCCCTGGCTAGCCCGTCGGCCAACCTACCTTCTTCGCTCTGGCTGGCGCTGCTCGGCGCACTTTTGGGCGGCATGATCCTGAATCTGATGCCCTGCGTGTTCCCGGTGCTGGCGATCAAGGTAGTGGGTTTTGCGCGCCACGGCAGCAACCCGCGCCGGCAACGCGTTGGCGGCCTGGCCTACAGCGCGGGCGTGGTGCTGTCCTTTGTCGCCCTGGGCGCCCTGATGCTGGCGCTGCGTGGTGCTGGCGCGCAATTGGGCTGGGGCTTTCAATTGCAGTCGCCCGCCGTGGTGGCGGCGCTGGCTGTGCTGTTTACCGTGATCGGTCTCAATCTGGCCGGCTTGTTTGAGTTTGGCCAGTTTGTGCCCTCCAGCGTAGCCCTGTTGGAAGCCAAAAATCCGTCAGTCGATGCGTTTTTGTCGGGCATCCTGGCCGTGGTGATTGCCTCGCCCTGCACCGCGCCTTTCATGGGGGCCTCGCTCGGTTTGGCACTGGCTTTGCCCGCCTCGCAGGCGCTGGCGATTTTTGCTGCCCTGGGGCTGGGCATGGCGCTGCCGTATCTGGCCGCCAGCTGGTCACCCGCATTGGCCCGCATGCTGCCGCGCCCGGGAGCCTGGATGGCCACCTTCCGCCACGCCATGGCGTTCCCGATGTTTGCTACGGTGGTCTGGCTGGTCTGGGTACTGGGCCAGCAAAGTGGCATCAACGGCGCAGCCACACTGCTGGCCCTGCTGCTTGGGCTGGCGCTGGTGATCTGGGCGCTGGGTTTGCGGGGTCGCAGCCGTTTGGTGATGGCAATACTCTCCATGGCGGCGCTCGCTTTTTTAGTTGGTTCTATCGGTCAAAACATCATCAGACCATTGGAAAGCACCAGCGCCACCGGCAGCACGGCGCTGTGGCAGCCCTGGACGCCAGGCAAGGTGGAGCAGGCGCTGGCCAGTGGTGCCCCCGTGTTTGTTGACTTCACCGCCGCCTGGTGTGTGACCTGCCAGTACAACAAGTCCACCACACTGGCCAACGCGGGCGTATTGGCGGACTTTGCCGCCAGGAAAGTGACCCTGCTGCGCGCCGACTGGACCCGCCAAGACCCTGCCATTACTGCCGCGCTGGCGCAGTTGGGGCGCAACGGCGTCCCGGTTTACGTGCTGTACCAAACTGGGCGAGCTCCGATGGTGCTGACAGAAATCTTGTCGGCGGCGGAGGTCCACAGCGCGCTGGCGACGCTTTAGCCAGTCGATAGATCACCCTGACGCATTTGGGCTGCGGCGCAATGCGACAATCAGGCCATGAATTCCACGCCCACTTCCTCCGCTTTCGCCCCTCTCAAGAACGACACCTTTTTGCGTGCCTGTTTGCGCCAGGCCACCGACTACACGCCGATCTGGATGATGCGCCAGGCGGGTCGTTTTTTGCCTGAGTACCGCGCCACCCGCGCCAAAGCGGGCAGTTTCATGGGGCTGGCCACCAACACCGACTTCGCCACCGAAGTCACCTTGCAGCCTTTGGATCGCTTCCCGATCGATGCTGCCATCCTGTTCAGCGACATCCTGACCGTGCCCGACGCCATGGGACTGGGGTTGTCGTTCGCTCTGGGCGAAGGCCCAAAGTTCGCTTCGCCCGTGCGCGATGAAGCCGCTGTAGCCAAGCTGCAAGTGCCCGACATGGACAAGCTGCGTTATGTGTTTGACGCCGTGACCTCCATCCGCAAGGCACTCAACGGCAGAGTGCCACTGATCGGTTTCAGCGGTAGCCCCTGGACGCTGGCTTGCTACATGGTCGAAGGCGCAGGTTCGGACGACTACCGTCTGGTCAAGACCATGATGTACAGCCGCCCGGACCTGATGCACAAAATGCTGCAGATCAACGCCGACGCGGTCGCGCTTTACCTCAACACCCAGATCGAAGCCGGTGCCCAAGCCGTGATGATTTTTGACAGCTGGGGCGGCGTGCTGGCCGATGGCGCGTTCCAGGAATTCAGCCTGGCCTACACCCGACGGGTGCTGTCGCAGTTGCACAAGGAATACCAGGGCGTACGTATTCCCAGCATTGTCTTCACCAAGGGCGGCGGTCTGTGGCTGGACGAAATGGCAGCGCTGGATTGCAATGTGCTGGGCGTCGACTGGACCGTGAACCTGGCCAAGGCCCGCGCCCAGGTCGGGGCAAGCAAAGCCTTGCAGGGCAACCTCGACCCCAACGTGCTGTTTGCCCAGCCAGCACAAATTGAGGCGGAAGTGGTCAAGGTGCTCCATGCCTTCGGCAGCCCGCACCGTGGCGAGGGCACGGGCCCCACGCACATCTTCAATCTGGGCCATGGGATCAGCCAGCACACCGAGCCTGAGCATGTGGCAACCCTGGTGCAGGCGGTGCACGAACATTCGCGCCAAATGCGGCTTGAGCGTTAACTAACCCAACCCCGGGCAAACCTTGCACGGGCCCGTCCGCTAGCACCTTTTTGCCCGATTTACCCCGCCAGAACGACAAAATAATTTGTCACTTATGCACAAAAATAGGGACAAACCCGAATCAGGATTTTTCCTTCTGCACGCTTATCCTGAAAGACAAGAAAATTGCAACTTATTGATTTATATAGGTTTATAAATTTGCCTTTTTTCTGAGCAAGCTAAGGGAAGCCTTGATTTGCAAGGCTTGGGAGCCATTGCAGAGCCCTTATCAACAAAGTTATCCACAGAAAACTTGGATGATTTATAAAAGCTCTAAAAATCAAGCACTTAACGCTTTTTTCGCAAGTTCACTTGAACAAAATGCCACAACCACCCATCCCTGGAAACTGCTTGACAAACGTGCTGGTTCATACACCGGCGCACAGTCAGATGATGGGCGCACTGAGTTATTGGAGCCCAACGCCGCTGCAACCGGGCACCCTGGTACGGGTTCCGCTGGGACAACGTGAACTGCTGGGCGTGGTATGGCCCAATGCGTCGGTCCCCACACCCGACGTCGCACTCGACCCCGCAAAACTGCGCCCGATCACGGCCACCCTGGATGCATTGCCGCCCTTGAGCCGGCACTGGCTTGCCTTGATCAGCTTCGCCGCCAGTTACTACCACCGCACGGCGGGCGAGGTAGCGTTAGCCGCCTTGCCGCCGCAACTGCGCGACATGAGCAGCGTTCAACTGGGGCGTCGGCTCAAGAAGCTGGCCAAGGCGGCAGCAACCAAGGCTGTCGCCAACCCCGTCATGGCGCTGCCATCACCGCAGGCGCACCCCGCAGCCGATACGGCCACCTTGACACCAGAGCAGCTGCAAGCCATCAGCCAATTCCATCAGCAAGCCGGCCCTTTTCTGCTGTTTGGCGCCACGGGCAGTGGCAAAACCGAGGTCTTCATGCACTGCACGGCCGCGCTGCTGGCGAATTCGCCCGAGGCGCAAGCGCTGGTCATGGTGCCCGAGATCAACCTGACGCCGCAACTTGAGGCGCGTTTCAAGGCCCGTTTTTGCGCTCTCTATGGCGACGACGCCGTGGTCTCGCTGCACAGTGGCATGACCCCGGCACAGCGCTTGAACAGCTGGCTGGCGGCCCACAGTGGCGTCGCCCGGGTGGTGCTGGGAACCCGCATGGCAGTGTTTGCGTCGATGCCGCACCTGCAATTGATTGTGGTCGATGAAGAACATGACCCAAGCTACAAAAGCGGCGAAGGCGCACGTTACTCGGCACGCGATCTGGCCATTTACCGGGGGCGTCTCGAGGGCGCCAAGGTGATGTTGGGCTCGGCCACGCCGTCACTCGAGAGCTGGCATCACAGCCGACCCGCAACCGAAGGTGGCCGTTACCTGCGACTGGCCATGCCGAGCCGAATTGGCAGCGCCCAATTGCCGCTGGTGCGCCGGGTCGACATGAACCACCAGCCCAAGTCCTGCATCATCTCTGCGCCCCTGCTGGCCGCCATGGCCCAGCGCGTTGCCCGGGGCGAGCAAAGCATGGTGTTCCTGAATCGGCGCGGCTACGCCCCGGTGCTGCAATGCAGCGACTGCGACTGGAAAAGTGAATGTCCCCATTGCAGCGCCTACCGGGTATTCCACAAGATTGACCGCACCCTGCGCTGTCACCACTGCGGCCTGAGCGAACGCGTCCCGCGTGCCTGCCCCGCCTGCGGCAACCCTGACATCACGCCGCTGGGGCGCGGTACCGAACGGCTCGAGGAGCATTTGGCCGAGTTGCTGACGGACATCCGGCGCCCGGACGGCCAACCGGTGCGGATTGTGCGCATCGATGCCGACACCACGCGGCTCAAGGGCGCGCTTGAATCCCAATTGGCACAGGTGCACACGGGCGAGGTCGATGTATTGGTAGGGACCCAGATGATCGCCAAGGGGCACGACTTTCGCCGCATCACGCTGGTGGCCGCTGTCAACCCGGACAACGCCCTGTTTTCAAGTGATTTTCGCGCGCCCGAGCGTCTTTTCAGCTTGTTGATGCAAGCGGCCGGTCGGGCTGGGCGCGATGAGACCGTAGCCAAACAGAGCGAAATGTGGCTCCAGACTTTTCAGCCCACGCACCCCTTGTATGAAGCCCTTAAACAACACAACTACCCTGCGTTTGCGGCATCCCAACTGAAAGAGCGCCAGCAAGCTGGCATGCCACCGTTCAGCTTTCAGGCGCTGGTCCGGGCCGATGCGCGCAGCCAGGAAACCGCACAAGGATTCTTGAACCTGTCCAGCCAGGCGGCCACCAGCCACAGCGACTTGGCGCCCCTGTTGGCCCAGGTCACACTTTATCCGGCGGTACCAATGAGCATGGCGCGTATTGCCAACGTCGAGCGCGCGCAAATGCTGGTGGAAAGCCCATCACGCGCCGCGCTGCAAAGGTTTTTAAGTGGCTGGCAGGGCTTGCTGCACAGCACCCGTGCACACCCTGATTGCAAGGGCGTGATCCGTTGGGCAATCGACGTGGACCCGCTCAACATCTGAGCGGGCGATGCCAGCAGGGCACATTCAGGCTGTTGCTTTGGTCGCCACGACGACCTGGAAGTTGCCAAAGAACGCCGTGTGACGTTCACAACTGACGCCCGGCATGGCCTGCAATTGCAGCACCGGGTCATGACTGTCCCACAGTGCCAGGCCATAGGGTTCGAAGACCTTGAAATAGGTCCAGCTCAGGGTGCGCAGCAACCAGGGGCGGGGTCGATGAAACTCGCCCAGGTACAACTTTCCGCCAGGGGCCAGTACCCGCATGGCTTCGTTCAAAGCCTCAATCTTCAGATCGTGCGGCAACTCATGCAGCAGAAAAAACATCACATTGGCCTGTACCGAGGCATCAGGCTGCTGCATGGCCACGGCGTTGTCCCGCAGGTACACCGTGTGTTCGGCGTAAGCACCGAGCTTGGTTTGCGCGTGGTCGAGTTCGTTCTGGATGATGTCGGCGATCAGCACCTTGCGGGCGCCCGACTTGACGGCGGCATCAACCACACGGGGAATCACGTTGCCAAAGGCACATGAGGTAATCAAAATTTGTTTGTCCTGCAAATTGTCGTGGTGCAAGCCATGGGCAATGATCGAAACCAGGCGGCTGTATTGAAACAACAAAATGGCCGAAATGATGGGCTGCCAGTCCACCAGGCGAATCAGGCGCATGTTGGAATAAATGGGGTATACATGCGCTGCATCATGGGTTAACTGCCCCATGGCACCCCGCATGAGCAGTGCGCCACGGGTCAACGTAAAGAAAAACAGGGCGGTGCTGGCAAGCACCACCACCACAGCAAAGACGGAATAAGAAAACCAGGCTGACATTGCGTTCTTTCAAATGACGGATGTGCGAGACACCCCGGGGGTCACAAATTACAAACGCCGATTACACGCTCCTGGGGAAACAGGGTATTGATTTGAATCAAAATGCTAACAGGCATTGAGGAACGAGTCGTTGCGACTCGCCTAGACCATCAGGGCAACGGCCAATGAGAATGTGACGAACGCGGAGGCCGTTGACACCAAAATGATGCGGGCAACGCGCCCATTGTCGGCACCGAAGCGCTCGGCCAGCAGTGACACATTGCTGGCACTTGGCAACGCCGCTGTCAGTACCATTACCGTCAGGACGAAGCGCGACAGCGGCAGCCCCAAACTGATCAGTCCAGACCCTACCCCCCACACCAACAACGGATGGGCAAAGAGCTTGAACAACGCCAAGGGCAAATAATCACGCAGCGCCGTGGGCTGGGCATGGCCCTGAATGGCAAACATTTGGGCTCGCGCCAGCACCGTACCCATCGTGAACAACGCCACCGGCGAGGCCGCGTCGGCCAGCAAGCCAAGGGTCTGCGTCACCGGCACGGGGGGGGTCCAACCCATGACAGACACCAGCGCACCCGACAAAATGGCCCACGGCAAGGGGTTGCCCAGCACGCCCTTGATTGCCTTCCGAAATGCCTTGGCGGCCCCATGCCCGTCGGCACCCCCCAGACGCGACAGGGCAATGCACAGCGAGGTGGTCACAATCATGTCAATCACCATGGTCAGGATCACCGGGCCCGCCGACTGCGCGCCCATCAAGGCAACCAACAACGGCACCCCCATGAAACCAGAATTTGGGAACACCGCCACCAGGGCACCAAAGGAGGCGTCGTTCCAGCCGATGCGGGCGCTCCGACTGAACGCCACCGTGAAAGTAAGTGCGATCAACGCAGAGATCACCCAGGTGAGCAAAACGCTGACATCGAGCAACTGTCCAATCGGTGTATCGGCGCCAAACCGGTACAGCATGCACGGCAGAGCAAAAAACAGCACGAAACCATTCAGACCGGGAATGGCCTCCAGCGGCAATATGCGCCAACGCGCAGCCAGGTAGCCACACAACACCAGTGCAAAAAAAGGGAAGGTAACAACGAAAATTTGCAGCACGAAAGCATTGTCTCAGAGCTTGGCATGCGGCCCGGACGGCTTCTTGAACGACAAAACCAAATGTTCAAGCAGGCAGTAGCGTGACCATCTCCGGGCCATCCACGAGCGCGCCGTCCACAAACACGGCGAGTTCACCAGCAGCCATGGCCACCCAGTCCTCATCGGTGGTCAGAGGCTCGGTGACCACAATGACCAACCGGTCCTCGGGGCTGTTGAGTTCTGCCAGGTTGACACAGACGTCTTCGTCCTTGAGGTGCACTTCACGAAACGGATGGCTGCGCAGCACATAGTGCAGCTTGGTGGTGGTATGCGCCCACAGCGCATGCCCGTTACTGAGCAAAAAATTAAAGGTGCCATGTCTGGCAATTTGGGGAACCAGCTCACGCAAAGTACGACTGAGTTCATGCACCGACGGGACATCGGCGTGCGATTTAGCGAGCTCCTGCATCAGCCAGCAAAACGCCAGTTCGCTGTCGGTGTCGCCCACCGGGCGG
>JAQSDS010000432.1 GCA_029946045.1 Rhodoferax sp. | reverse complement strand
GGTGTCACAACCATCACTGTTGCATGGACGGTTCCTACCGATGGCGCCCACACGTATGTCACCTCGACCAGTATTTTCTAGATTCCGGCGCGCCGTCAGATGCAATTCCTGCCAAGCTGGTTTCACCCTGATTGAGCTGATGATTGGGCTGGTGGTCGGGTTGCTTTCAACCCTGGCCATTACGCAGATCATGGTCGTCTTTGAAGGCCGCAAACGAACCGTCACGGCCGGCGCAGACGCACAGGTGAATGCAGGCCTGGCTGTTACGTTGCTGCGACAGAGCATCCAGATGGGCGGCTACGGATTCAGTTCGTTTGAATCGTCACTGGGTTGCAGCCTGGAGGCAAGCTACACCAACAGCAGCATCACCGGTTTTCCGACCACTCTTTTTCCGGTGCAGGTCATCGATGGCGGCGCCAACAGTGCCCCTGATGCCATACGTGTGCTGTACAGCTCCAAAACTTCGTTCTCGGTGCCCATCCAATTGGCATCGAGCGGCTATGCTCCGACCGACCAATCGGTGCCGGTTGCATCCGTCAGCGGGGTCAAACTGGGCGACCTGATGGTGGCTATTCCCAAAGCCGTAGGGACACCCTGTGGTGTATTTCAGGCAACGGCTGACCCGGTGGACCCGACCGGCACATCACCTTACAGCGTGGAGAAGATCAACAACGACTGGAACGCTGTCGGTTACCCGACCAACACCTACGGAAGTGATGCTGTGCTGGCCAACCTGGGCAGCCTGGTGGATCACACGTTTACTGTCAGCGCCAAGGGCCAGCTACAGTCCAACAATTTCAGCTTGTCGAGCACCTATGTGCCTTCCTATACGGGGGCGCAGGATGTGGCCGGAAACATCGTCAACCTACAGGCCTATTACGGCAAAGACACTGACGCAGACACAGCAGTGGATGTGTGGGACACGGTGACTCCCACCTCTAACGACGGGTGGAAACAGGTATTGGCCATTCGCCTTGCGCTGGTCATGCGCAGCGATCAATTTGAAAAATCTGAAAAAGACAGTACCAACAACCAGGTCTATGTCACCGCCGCCAACTTGCAGTGGGACGTGGGGGCCAATACCAATATTGTGGACAGCAACGCCACCATTGCAACTTGCGGCAGCAGCAAGTGCGTCACCATCAAAATTGATGGGCTGGCGAATTGGCAGAACTACCGCTATCGCATCGTGGATACGGTGATTCCTTTGCGTAACGTGATCTGGAAATCCTGATGCAGTACCCCAGCCATCCACAACGTCCAAGTCAGCGTGGTGCATCCATGCTGATCGCGCTATTCGCACTGGTGCTCCTGTTGCTGGGTGCCACCGCGCTGGTGCGCTCAGTAGATACCAGCACGCTAATTGCAGGTAACTTGGCTTTCAAGCAGGACGCCACCGAGGCCGCCGGCGTGGGCTCGGAGCAGGCCATGGCCTGGATGGAAGCCAAGATGGATACCGAGGCCTCCACCTTCTTTGAAAGTGACTACGAGGCAGCGGGCTATTACGCAAGCAGCATGGACAACCTGGACCCCACCGGTGCCAGTTCCACATCGACCAACAAACTGCGCTTGGTGGACTGGGATGACGATACATGCGCCAAGGTGCCAGCTGGCACCTATGACGACTGTGTCATCAAGCCGTGGGGGCTGAACCCGGCCATCAACGTGAATGGCAATTCGGTCAAGTGGTTGATTGTTCGACTGTGCAAAACCTCTGGCCCCATAACGAGTGTCAACTGGTGCTCTAAACCGCCTCCCAGCAACGCCAGCACGTCGGCCAGCGAGCGCGGCGAACTCGGTGCTGGTGGACGCATTGCCGGAGCCGAGTCTGGCCCTTATTTTCGGGTCATTGTGAGAGTCATAGGACCGCGCGGAACCGCCAGCCTCACAGAAACCATCCTCCACTTCTGAGGCAAAAGCATGAAAAATATGACTCTCCCCAAAGCCCTGACCTGCGTTGCCTTGTTGCTGGTCTGTCAGGCTCATGCAGGTATTACTGACATTGCCAACGTACCACTTTTCACCTCATCAGGGTCGAGTGTCAAGTCCAACATCATGTTCGTTCTGGATGACTCGGGCAGTATGGACTGGGACTACCTGCCTGATGATTCACCGCAATCAGATTCAGGCAAGTATGGCTATTTAGCATCACAGTGCAATGGGGTTGCCTACAACCCGGCCATTAGCTACAAAGCACCCATCAAAGCCGACGGTACTTTCTTTAACGCTGCCAGTTTTTCGGCGGCCAAAAGTGATGGCTTCAATAGTGGCTCCAGCGCCGTCAATTTGGGTGGCAAGTATTACTACCGCTACAAAGGCACTCAAACCGCAATGTCGTACCAGTACACGACATCAGGGCTGGTGACGTCCTCGACGTTCTACAAAGAATGCAATAGTTCCGTTGGCAGTTCTCCAGGTAACGGCGTTTTCGACAAAATCACACTGCAGAGTTCCTCAGCGGAATCACAAAATTACGCGAACTGGTACAGCTTTTACAGCACCCGCATGCAGATGATGAAGTCGGCTACTGGCCTTGCGTTTTCAACCATTGATTCACGTTACCGGGTTGGCTTCAAGTCTATCGACAACAAGTTGGCCAGTGGCACCACGTTTTTAGACATCAAAGACTTCGACGCCACCCAAAAAGCACTGTTCTACAGCAAACTTTACAGTGCCAAAGCCACCGGCTATACACCACTGCGGGGTGCACTCGCGACGGCCGGCCAGTATTTTGCCAACAAGGCACCGGGGCAAAGCTATGACCCGGTGCAGTACTCGTGCCAAAAAAACTTCACCATCCTGTCCACGGATGGTTACTGGAACACCAATTCTGAATCCAGTACCTATGGCCCCTTTCAGCTGAACAATACCACCCGGGTTGGCCAGCAAGATGGAGGCGGCACGCCTCGCCCCTTGCTGGACGGCGGTACCACGCGGACCACCACCACCTCGCAATGGAACAGCACTGCGGTCACCAAGCAGGTGGTCACCACCACCACAACCAAAACAGACACATCGTCGACACCTGTTTTTACCGGCTCGCCCGTTAAAATCTGGTCAAAGACCAGCTACACCTTGGGGCCCTTGGCGGTCATCTGGAAAAATACAGACATCTCACGATGTTCAAGCGGTACCAGCGGCACTTGTATCATCACGGTTAAAACCGAGAAAGATCATGGATTCAGCGACGGCATGTCGGTGACCATCGCGGGTGTCGACCCGTCTGACTACAACGGCACATTCACGATCACCCGCAAGGACAAAAACGAGTTCACCTATTCACTTCCCAATCGCCCAGCTGACAAAGCCGATAGCGATAAATTCGGCACCTCATCCACTGGCGGCACCTGTCCGGCTGGAAAAGGCCAACTGTCCGCGCAAGCACAGACACGCACCGAGTACAGTGGCAGCACGGTCACCACCACCGCCACCACCACGACCCTGGGCACCACGGCCACAACAAAGACGACCACGGCTGTCACACCAAAAACCCAAGTGGTCATCTATGACAATGGGATTCTGGTTTCTGATGTCACCACCAGCGGCACCACCACCACAACCTCCCCATCGACAAGCAGTCTGGTGTGGGGAACACCGGCAGCGACTACATCGACCACCACAACGAGTGGCTCGCAATATACCAACTGGGTCAATTCTGGCACCCCAGTGACTTCGTGCGCTACCAGCATGCCATCCAGCCCAGAAACTTCTACCAGTACATCGGGTTCGACAGTTGTCGTCCCTGGCACGGTGATATCGGACAGCACCAGCAGCAACGGCACGCCCAGTACCATCACCACCGGTCCGGTGCTGAGCACCAGCACCCCCACGTCAAGCACCAACACGACCAGCACCGGCGGCAGCACGGACTCGCTGGCCGATGTGTCCATGTACTACTACAGCACCGACCTGCGCACCAGTGCACTGGGCAACTGCACTGGTTCATTGGGTACGGATGTCTGTGCGAACAATGTCGCTGGCGGGTCATCCGACATTGCCTCCTGGCAGCACATGACGACCTACACCCTGGGCTTGGGCAACAGTGGCCTGCTGCGATACGACCCGCTGTACCTGACGCAAACATCGGGTGACTATTTCGATATCAAGCAAGGCACCAAGAACTGGCCCATCCCTGACGGAGAAGCGGCCAACATTGATGACCTTTGGCACGCAGCGGTTGACGGGCGCGGAAAATACTTCAGCGCGAAAGAACCCACCAGCCTGGCCACCGGCCTGAGCGACGCGCTGGACGCCATCAGAACCATCACCGGCACCGCTGCTGCTGCCGCGACCAGTTCACTGCAACCGGTGCAGGGGGATAACGATATCTACGTGGGGCAGTTCACCAGCAACACCTGGAGCGGCGATGTGTCTTCTTACAAAATCGATCCGTCCACGGGTGTCATTGCCCCCATCGCCACCTGGTCTGCGCAGGCCTTGCTGGACAATTTAACGTACACCGACCGCAAGATCTACTACGCCGTCAGCGCAGGCAACCTGAAGCTGTTTAACGATAGCAACCTGAGCTCTGATAGTTTGCAGAGTTATTTCAGCAACTTTTGCAGCAAGACTGGCGCCAGTGGCTCGTCTGCGCCGACTCAGTGCAGCACGTTGAGCACCTCGGACCAAACTATTGCCAACACCAGTGCCAATTTGGTGAATTACCTGCGAGGGGCAAAAACCTACGCCGTTTACCGGTCGCGTGACCATGTCCTGGGCGACGTGGTGAACGCATCGCCCCTTTTCGTTGGCAAGCCTTCCTTCAAATACGTCGAAAACGGGTATGCCACATTTGCAGCTAACGCGTCTGGCCGTACAGCCATGGTGTATGTGGCTGCCAACGACGGCATGCTGCACGTTTTTGACCGCGTGACCGGTGCAGAACGTTGGGCGTATGTCCCCAAGCCGGTCTTGCCCAACCTCTATAAGCTGGCCGACACCGGCTATTCTTCCAGCCACTTCCCCATGCTGGATGGATCGCCTGTGATGGGTGACATTTATGTGTCTGGCGCCTGGAAAACCATTTTGTTGGGAGGTATGAATGCTGGCGGCCGAAGTTACTACGCGCTGGATGTGACCGACCCCACCGCACCCAAAATGTTGTGGGAATTTTCGGATGCCAACCTGGGCCTGACTTTCGGCAACCCCATCATCACCAAGAAAAGTGATGGCACATGGGTCGTGGTGTTCGCTTCTGGCTACAACAATGTGAGTCCTGGGGACGGCAACGGGCACCTGTTCGTGGTCAATGCCAACACCGGTGCCAAGATCCTGGACATTCCGACCTATTCGTCAGGCACCACCGCCGTCGGCAGCACCGCTGCGCCCAGCGGTCTGGCAAAGATCAATGCCTATATTTCATCCGATCAGAGCAATGTCGCAGAACTCATCTAT
Source organism: Rhodoferax sp. (assembly GCA_029946045.1). GTDB lineage: Bacteria > Pseudomonadota > Gammaproteobacteria > Burkholderiales > Burkholderiaceae_C > Rhodoferax. The sequence goes on along the minus strand of JAQSDS010000432.1, from coordinate 8,335 downwards.
GGCGGTGACCTGTTGGGCAATGTCTGGCGCTTTGATATCAACAGTATGGTGGCACCCTACTTATCGTCCATGTTGCTGGCACAACTAAAGGTGGGTTCTACACCTCAGCCCATCACCACCAAGCCGGCACTTGCAGAAATCAGTTACTCGGGTACCAAGGTCAAGACCATCTACATTGGCACCGGAAAATATCTGGGCACATCCGACTTGGCAGACACCAGCACCCAAACGATTTACGCACTGAAAGATACCCGCAGTAGCACTGGCTTGGGCAATGTACGCAGCGCTACCGATCCAGCAGGCAATGCCATGATGGTGGCGCAAACCGCCACCAACACGACAAGCGCCAGCCTGGGAAACATTGTCCAGGTAACTGCCAGCTCGGTGAACTGGAACACCAAGAGCGGTTGGTACGTTGACCTGCCCGGCGCAGGTGAACGTGTCAACATTGCACCGCATTTGGTGCTGAGCACTTTGTTTGTGGGTACCAACACGCCTAAAACCGATGCTTGTACTGTCGGTGGCACATCCATGTTGTACCAACTGGACATCAACAACGGCGGCGCTGCGGGCGGATCCAGCAAAGCAGCAGCCACCTCGCTGGGCAATGTCCTGGTGATGGGGATGACTACTGTGCTGACGGGTGAAGGTTCTGGTGCCGGTAAAGTTACCACCATCGTCACCCGCAGCGACGGTACTTTAGGCCGGGAAACCGGCGACCGTCCCACTGTTCGCGGTGTCCTCAAACGCACTTCCTGGCGGGTACTGAAGTAAGCACGACGACCTGGTAGGCGTTTCGCAGCCAGCTTTGGAATCGGGCCGAGCCAAAGCCATCTGGTAAGGCATCAAAGCGATCCTGCCGACCGCGACAAAGAACAGCCAGCCAAACAGTTCGGCGGCACCAAAGGCCATACCGAACCGGTCCACTTCCACGGCCACATCCAAGGCGACGCCGTCGTCGTTGGCAGTCCGGCCGCTGACCTGCCTTGGCTTCAGGTCATGCGGTCGAGCGGGGCGAGGCTGTAGCCCTCGGCTTCGAGAGCCTGGCGGATCTGGCGAGCGGTAACCACGGCCTGTGGGCCGTCGCCGTGGACACAGATGCTGTCGATGCGCGTGGGCAGGCGCTGGCCGGTGGCGGTCACGATGGCTTGCGCGCGCAACATGCCCAGCACGTGCGCCACACAGTCTGTGGCGTCGTGCAGCACCGCACCTGGGCGCGAACGTGGCATGAGCTGGCCGTCATCCAGGTAGGCGCGGTCGGCAAAGACCTCATTGCGCACCGACAAGCCTGCGGCCTCACCCGCCCGGGTCAGCGCCGAATGCGCCGGGGCCAGCAGCAGCAGCTGGGGGTCCAGGCTGGCAATGGCGCGCGCCACGGTTTCGGCCACGGCGGCGTCGGCGCAGGCCAGGTTGTTGAGGGCGCCGTGCGGCTTGACGTGGGTCACGCGGCCTCCTTCGGCGGTGGCCATGGCTTGCAAGGCACCGATCTGGTACAGCAGGGTGGCGGCCAGATCTTTGGCTGACATCTGCATCACCCGCCGGCCAAAGCCTTGCAGGTCCGGAAAAGAAGGGTGGGCGCCAATGCTGACGTCTTGCGCGAGTGCCAGGCGCACGGTGTCGCGCATGATGCTTGGGTCGCCAGCATGAAAGCCACAGGCCACGTTGGCGCTGTTGACGATCTGGAGCAGGGCCGGGTCGTCGCCCATTTGCCAGGGGCCGAAGCCTTCGCCCAGGTCGGCGTTGAGGTTGATACGCTGTTTGTTCATGATGAGATCGTCTTTTCAGAGGTCAGCGCGCTGCATGCCGCTGATGAGGTTGTTGCCATAAAGTGCTTGCTCGTCAATAAAGCCTGCGGGTACGAAGCTGGTGCGGCTGGCGAGCCAACTTTGCCATACCGTTCGCTGCTCTTGCAGCGCTTGGCGTGCCTGCGCGTGGCTAACCGCCTGAAAGCGCAGGCGTGTGCCGGCCTTCAGGTGCGCCAGACGGGGCAGATCGGCGCTGATGACGGTGGCGATCTTGGGGTAACCGCCCACCGTCTGGCTGTCGGCCATGAGCACAATGGGTTGGCCGTTGGCGGGCACCTGGATGGCCCCCGGTGTGACGGCGTCAGAAATGATGTCGGCCGCTGCCGGATTGCAATGGCTCAGGGCCGCGCCGCGCAGGCGCACGCCCATGCGGTCTTGCTCGGCTGTGGCTTCCCATTCGTCGCTCAGAAAGCTGGCGATGGCGCTTTCCTGGAAATGGTCTTGCTGCGGCCCCAGCAGCACGCGAACAGGCCCCTTGGGCAGCGTCCACGGGCTGGGTGTGCACCACTCTTTGGGGTTGGGCGCCACCCAGTCGCTGCAAGGCAGCATGTCACCGATTTGCAGTGGGCGCCCTTGCAAGCCGGTGAGGCCGGCGCGCCAGTAGCTGGAGCGGCTGCCCACTTGCATCGGTAGCTGGCACCCCCCCGACAGGGCCAGGTAGGCACATCCGCTTTCGGCCGCACCAAGCTGCACACGGTCGCCGACCAGTAAGGTGGTGCTGTGCCAGGCTGGCAGCTGTGTGCGTTGGCCATCGGCCCGCAGAATGTGCGCTTGGATGGCACCCGCCAGCGCCATGCGCACGGGGCCGCACTTGACGCGTAACTCCAAGCCGCTGCCGCGCAGCTCGAGCACCGCTTCACCTCCGTTGTTGCCGACCAGTGCGTTGGCGGCTTCGGCCAGTGGACCGTCCAGCCAGCCCGATTGTGGTATGCCTTGATGGCGTTGGCCGTGTCTGCCCCTGTCCTGGAGGGTCACGCCAAAGCCGGGGCGTACCACTTCGATCATGCCAGTCATGCCTTGGTCTCCGAATGCAGGAAGGTGTCGCGAGCCAGCGCCTCCGTTTGGCTCAGTGCGAGCAGGTGGTCGTAGGCATCGCGTGGCACGGCGTACCAGCGAACCCGGTCACCCGCCGCCAGCATGGCAGGTTGCTCGGCATGCTGGAGGTCAAACAATGGCACCGGGGTTCGTCCCAGCAGGTTCCAGCCACCGGGGCTTTCCCATGGGTAAACCGAGCACATTGCGCCGGCCACGGCGATCGAATTTTTGGGCACCCGTTGCCGCGGGCTGGCCAGACGGGGCATGGACAACTCGGCAGGCAAGCCGCCCATGTAGGGAAAGCCCGGCAAGAAGCCGATCATGTAGACCCGAAACTCGGCTGCCAGCAGACGCTCTATCACCTGGTCTTCGCTGAGGCCTTTGGCTGCGGCCAGGGTTGGCAGATCGGGTGCAAAGTCTTTGTCAAAGCAGACCGGCAAGCGCCACTGTCGGCCTTTGCGTTCGTCCGTGTGGCCTTCCTTGCCCAAGGCCAGCAGCCAGGTGCCTAAGTCGTCGGCGTGTGCATCGCGGGGGTCGAAATGCACGGTGAGTGAGCGGTAAGTTGGCACCACGTCGGTGACGCTGGCCAACAAGGGCAGCTGTTGGCGCACTTGGTTGATGCGATCGGCCACGCCGGTCACGCGCGCATTGAGAGCGGCACTGATGTCGTTGCCAAATTCCAGCGTCCAGGCGGCGTCACCCAGTGCCAGCAAACGCGGCACCTGCTTGTCCAGCGTTTCCATGGGTCACCCCGCCATCTGGGCCGGCATCCAGGTGACGATGCCGGGCACAAAATAAATGAGCAGCACCGCGAACACCATCAGAAAAAACATCGGCATCGCATGCTTGGCAAGGTAGGTAATTTCCTTCTTGGTCATGCCTTGCAGCACGAACAGGTTGAAACCAACCGGTGGCGTGATTTGCGCCATTTCTACCACCAGGACGACGAAAATGCCGAACCAGACGAGGTCAATACCGGCCTTTTCGATGGTGGGCAGCAACACACCCATGGTCAGAACGACAATGGAAATGCCGTCCAGAAAGCAGCCGAGCACGATGAAAAAGACCATCAAGGCAGCGATCAACTGAAACTGGGTCAAGCCCAGCCCGCTGATCCAGCCGGCCAGTTGGCGTGGCAAGCCCATGTAGCCCATGGACAGGGTCAGAAAGGCCGCACCGGACAGGATCAGGGCAATCATGCAGTACAGGCGCGTGGCGCCGAGCAGGCTGTCGCGAAACTGGCTCCAGCGTAATTCGCCTTGCACGCCGGCAATGACCAGCGCGCCGACCACGCCCAGCGCCGCCGACTCGGTCGCCGTGGCCACGCCGCTGTAGACGGAGCCCAGCACGGCAGCAATCAGTGCCACCACCGGCAACAGATTGCGCGATTCCTTGAGCTTGGCAACAAAAGACATGGCGGGGCCAGCCGGCGGAATTTGGTCTGGGTGGAGCAGTGCCCACACCATGGTGTAGCCCATGAACAGGCCGGCCAAGAGCAGCCCCGGAAGCACGCCGGCGATGAACAGCTGGGCAATCGACACATTGGCCGCCACACCGTAGACGATCATGATGATCGAGGGCGGAATCATCAGGCCCAGGGTGCCTGCGCCCGCCAGCGTGCCCAGCGCCATGTGTTCGGGGTAGCCGCGTTTGGCCAGCTCGGGCAAGGTCATCTTGCCGATGGTGGCGCAGGTGGCAGCAGAGGAGCCGGACACTGCTGCAAAAATGGTGCAACCAATGATGTTGGTGTGCAGCAGGCGACCGGGCAGGCGCTCCAGCCAGGGTGCCAGGCCCTTGAACATGTCTTCGGAGAGTTTGGTGCGAAAAAGGATTTCGCCCATCCAGATGAAGAGGGGCAGGGCGGTCAGGGTCCATGACGAGGCAGAACCCCAGATCGTCACGGCCATGGCGTCGCCGACGGCACGGCTGGTGAACAGCTCCATGCCAATCCAGGCCACGCCGGTCAGCGCCAGACCGACCCAGACGCCGCATCCGAGGATGAGGAAGAGTGCTGCGATCAGCAATGCGGTAATGGTGAGATCCATGATGTGTCCTTATTCCACGCGTATGAGTTCGTTGTCAGCTGATGCATCGCGCAGCGCTTCGCCACGCAACAAAAGGATCAGATCGCCAACAAAGGCGGCTGCCAACAGTGTGGTGCCCAAGGCCATGCCAAGCTGGGGAATCCACAAAGGCGTGGCGTCCAGGCCGGTCGAGATATCGAAGAACTCACGCGACTGCACCACCAAGCGGATGGCGTACCAGGCCAGCGCGCCAGAGATGCCAACGGCGACGACATGGCACAAGATGTCAAGCATGCGTCGGGGACCGGCAGGCAGTTGATTGAGCAATAGCGTGACGCGGATGTGCTCGCCGCGGCGCAGCGTAGGCGCTAGCGCGAGAAAAGAAGAACAAGCCATGCAGTAACCGGCGTAAGCATCCGCGCCAGGCAGATCAAACGCCGGGATCAGGCGCCCCAGAATGCTGGTCAATACGGCCAGCAGGGTGCCGACCATGAAGATGCCGGCCAGATAGCCCACAGCGTTAAAAACGCGGTCCAAGAGTTGGCGCATGGCCTTCCTTTCGTGTTATTTTGCCGCGCGAACGGGCGGCATGTTCATGAGCGCAAGGTGATCACTTGCGGAAGGCGTCGACGATGGCTTGGCCTTCGCTGCCGGTTTGTTTCGCCCAGTCCGCGACCATAGCCTCGCCAATCTTTTTGAGCTCAGCGCGCAGGGTTGGGCTGCCTGCCTCAACGGTCATGCCGTTCTTACGCAATTGGTCGAGGTACCAGGAGTTCTTTTCGGCGCTGACTTTCCAGCCGCGCGCTTCGGCGGCTTCGGCTGCTTTGGTCAGGGCTGCCTGAGCGGGCTTGTCTAGAGCGTCAAAAGCCTTTTGCGACACGATCACGAGGTTCTTGGGCAGCCAGGCGCTCACGTCGTAGTAGTACTTCACTTGCTCCCAGACTTTGCTGTCGTAACCCGTGGCACCCGATGTCATGAACGTGGTGACGGCACCGGTGGCTAAGGCTTGGGTCAGTTCTGCAGCTTGCACGGTGACAGGCTGGGCACCCACGAGCTGCGCAATGCGGCTGGTGTTGGGGTTGTAGGCGCGCCATTTCACCCCTTTCAGATCGGCCACCGAGTTGATCGGCTTGGCACTGAAGATGCCCTGGGGTGGCCATGCCACCGCATACAGCACTTTCATGCCCTGCTTGGCCAACGCAGCTTCGGTGGGTGCCTGGGAGACTTTCCAGAGTTTTTGAGCCTCCGCATAGCTGGTGGCGAGAAAGGGAATCGAGTCCAGACCAAACAGGGGGTTCTCGTTGGAGTAGCCGGAGATGATGATTTCGCCCAACTGCGCCTGACCGCCCTGGACGGCGCGTTTGATTTCGTTGGCCTTGAAGAGCGAGCCGCCTTCGTGGACCGTGATCTTGAGCTTGCCGCCCGTGGCCTGGTCGACGTCTTTGGCGAACTGCTGGATGTTTTCGGTGTGGAAGTTGGATGCCGGGTAGCCCGTGGGCATGTCCCACTTTTGTTGGGCCATCGCTTGGCTACCGAGGGACAAAGCGATGCTTGCCAGCCCTGTGGCTGCCCACTGTTTCAAATTGACCATGGTGTATTCCTTTGACGTTGAGGTGAGGCGACCAAGGGGCTGCCTGTTGCTATGGCTTGAAGGCTTCAAGCCGGCGAAATGTTAACAATTTATCAACGTTATGTCATCATGGTTTACCCTGAGAACGGGATTGTTGCTATCATGACGTCGCACCTTTAGGCAATTCGCCTAGGGTGGAATGGCTTCTTTTGACCCATATTTCAAAAAAATAATTACAAAATGACCGACAGAAATTTCTCCAATGGCACACAACGGATCGTGACTTCTGCGCACCTGGTGTCGCAGAAATCGCCAGAGTTGTCCGAGTTTGAGTTTGGACTCATCATTGCCACGCACGCTTTCAATCGCTGGGTGACGCGCTGCATGGGCGCGGCCGGGGTCAAGGACATGGCGACGATCGACGTACTGGTGCTGCATCACACCAATCACCGTGGTGTGGAAAAGCGCCTGGCTGACATATGCTTTGTGCTCAACGTCGAGGACACGCACGTGGTGTCTTATTCGCTCAAGAAGCTGATGGCTGCTGGCTATGTGCGCAATCAGAAAAAGGGCAAAGAGGTGTTTTTTTCCACCACCGAAGCGGGGGCTGATTTGTGCATGCGCTACCGCGAAGTGAGAGAGGCCTGCCTGATGCCCGGGTTTTCCGGAACCGAAGAAGAGAACCGCAAATTAGGTGAGCTTTCCGATTTGCTGCGGACCCTGTCAGGCCGTTACGACCAGGCCGCGCGGTCAGCCAGTTCCTATTGATTGGGGCGAGGGCTTCAGCACGGCAGCAGAAGCGGCCCACCGCCGCTTGTCTGCCAACTTACACCAAACCCATGCCTCGGGCGTGCAGCGCCGCCTCGGCACGGCTATTGATGTTGAGCTTGCGGTAGAGGTTCTTGACATGGTCACCGACTGTGTGGCGTGAAATGCCTAGCGCCAGCGCAATGTCGGCAATCTGCACACCTTGGGCCAACAGGCCAAGCACGTCACGTTCGCGCGGTGTCAGCTCAGCGGCGGCAGGTGCCTGGTTGACAGCGGGCTTTTGAAAGAAGCGCAGCAAGCGCCGGGCGATGGCGGGCGACAGCGGCGGTCGCCCTTGCGCGATGCCCTTGAGCTGGTGCACCAGCCACACTGTATTTTGGTATTTCAACAAATAGCCCTGCGCACCAGCCTGCAAGGCCCGAAACAGGTTGTCGTCGTCGTCGTAAATCGACGCCACCACGACCACACAGGCTGGTTGTGCCTGTGCCAGCAGTCGGATCACCTCATGACCCTGGCCATCGCCCAGGTTCAAGTCGACCAGCGCCAGATCGAAACGACCGGTACGGATGGTGTTTTGTGCCTGCGCCACACTTTCGGCATGGGTGCAGATGGGTGCGTCGAAGGCCTGCCTGACAGCCGCCTCCAGCATGGCCAGCGCTTCGGGGAGGTCGTCTACCAACAATATATTTTTCATGCTTGTGGTTCCTCCTGCATTGGCATGCGCAGCGACAACTCGACCCAGCCACCGGGCAGCGGCTTGAGCTGCAGCGTAGCCCCGACCTCGTTCAGACGCTGGCGCATGCCGCGCAAACCTCGGCCCTCCGTCCAGGCCTCAGGCGCACTGTGCACACCGTCGTTGCCAACCGTCAGTACCAACATCGCATCCAGCTGTTCGATGTGCACCCGGATCCGGCTCGGCTGCGCGTGCTTGAGCGCGTTGGTGACACTTTCGCGCAGTGCGCGCTCAAAGAGCGCCTTGTGGCGCGCCGACAAATAGCCTGACGGATCTTGCGACGGTGATTGCCATTGCAAGCTCACACCCGCTGCCTCGCAGCGGTTGCCGACCTCGGCGCGCCAGTCAGCCAGGGCATCGGCCAGCAGCACCGGTTGCGCGTCCAGGGTGGACAGGGCGG
>JAQSDS010000431.1 GCA_029946045.1 Rhodoferax sp. | reverse complement strand
CAATCTGCGAGCGCTGGGCCACCACCGTCTGACCACCAGCAAGCGCATTGGGCTGACTGATGACAGGCTCGGTCTTGATCACTACTGACAAGCTGCCGTGCGCCACAGCGCAATCGTTGATTCGGACGCTCTGGTTCATGACGACCGAACCCGTGCGTGCATTGATGACCACTTTGGCACCGACCTGGCTGGGGGAAATCTCCAGATTCTGAATGCGCGCCAGGAAACCGACGTGGTCGTCGGGATTGACAGGTGCACGGACCTGGATCATCCTGGCATCAAGCGCCCGTGCGGTGCCGGTGCCTATGCTGAGATTGATGGCGTCCACCGCCTTTTGGGCGTTACCGAAGTCGCTGACATTGAGTTCCAGCGTGATGCTGCCGTCTTGTCCAAGGGGCGAAGACACTGCCCGCTCCACGATGGCACCGGCAGGAATCCGGCCTGAACTGGTCTGGTTGATCTTGGTCTGGGTGCCCCCGCTGGATGCACCAACGCCGCCAATCACCATATTGCCCTGGGCCAAGGCATAAACTTGGCCGTCCGCGCCTTTGAGTGGTGTCATGAGCAGGGTACCACCGCGCAAGCTTTTGGCGTTGCCCATGGACGAGACTGTGATGTCGATGGTCTGGCCCGGCCGCGCAAAGGGCGGCAGCACGGCCGTGATCATCACCGCGGCCACGTTTTTCAACTGCATCTTGCTGTCGGGCGGTAGCGTGATGCCCAGTTGCATCAGCATGTTGTTGAGGCTTTGCGTGGTGAACGGCGTTTGCATGGTTTGGTCGCCACTGCCGTCCAGCCCCACCATGAGGCCGTAGCCGATGAGCGGGTTGTCACGCACACCCTGAATACTGGCAATGTCCTTGAGCCGGTCAGCCTGTGCATGTGTGGTTGCTAAAACAGGCAGTACCAGGCTCAGGCACAGCAAGAGGCGTTTGGCGATCATCATCACATGGGCAACACGTTGAGGAAAAATCGTTGCAGCCAGCCCATGGTCTGCGCCTCGTCGATATAGCCCTTGGCGCTGTACTCGATGCGGGCATCGGCCACCTGGGTTGACAACACGGCATTGTTGGCACCCACCGTGCGGGGGTTGACCACCCCGGAAAACCGGATGAACTCGGTACCCTGGTTGATCAGCATCTGTTTTTCTCCGCTGACCAGAAGATTGCCATTGGCAAGCACGTCGACAATGGTCACCGTGATCATGCCATTGAAGGTGTTGGCAGCATTGGCGCCGCCCGAGGCCTTCATGGTGTTCTGGCCAGATACGTCGGCGCTCTGATCACCGGCAAACAAGCCGCCCAGGACGGACGGGATCAGGTCCAACGTGGCACTGGCGCTGCCGGTGCGACTGACATTGGCAGCAGAGTTCTTGCTGGCGTTGACATTTTCCCTGACCTGTACGGTCAGGATGTCACCCACTTGGCGGGGGCGCCGGTCTTCAAATAGAGGCTGGACAGAATAGCCCGCCTGGTAAATGGAGCCATGGCTCGCTGCGCCCGGCGGCGGCTGGCGCACGGCCTCGGGTCGCGCGGTCATGGGTTGCTGCACCAGTGGCTCGCGCGGCACTTGGGCGCAGCTGGCCAGCAGCAAGGCTGCCAGTGAGCACCACAGCAGGCGATACGCGGCATTCAGGGCGGGGTTCACAGTTGCGCCAGCTTGTTGAGCATTTGATCAGAGGTGGTGATCACTTTGCTGTTGATTTCATAGGCACGCTGGGTCTGGATCATGTTGACCAGTTCCTCGACCACGTTGACGTTGGACGACTCGACGTAGCCCTGCGTGAGCGAACCGGCACCGTTTTGTCCGGGAACGGTCTGATTGGGGCCGCCCGAGGCATCTGATTCCTTATACAGGTTGGCACCCACGCTCTCCAAGCCGGCAGCGTTCAAAAAGGTGGCCAGCTGTAATTGACCTACCTGCACACTGGCCGTGCTGCCAGCCTGGACCACCGACACCGTGCCATCAAAAGCAATGGTCATGCTGGTGGTGTTTTGGGGCAGCGTGATAGCGGGTTGCACCTGGTAGCCACTGGCGGTCACCAACTGGCCGTCCTGGTCGGTCTGAAACGAGCCGTCACGGGTGTAGGCCGTGCTGCCGTCGGGCATCAGGATCTGAAAAAAGCCGTTACCGCTGATGGCAACATCTTTGGGGTTGTCGGTTTTGGTGGGGTTACCGTCGGTATGAATGCGTTCACTCGCTACCACGCGCACACCGGTGCCAATTTGCAGACCCGAGGGCATGCGCGTCTGGTCAGAGGTCTGGCCCCCAGTCTGCCGCAGGTTCTGGTACATCAGGTCTTCAAAGACGGCGCGGCTGCGCTTGAAGCCGGTGGTACCCACGTTGGCCAGGTTGTTGGCCACCACATCGAGCTGGGTTTGCTGGGCATCGAGACCTGTTTTGGCAATGTACAAAGAGCGAATCATGTAGAAACTCCTGGTTAGCTGCTGGAGAGCAATTTGTTGGCTTGCTGATCGTTGGTTTCGGCGGTTTGCAAGGTTTTCATTTGCATCTCAAAGCGCCGTGCGTTGCTGATCATGGCCACCATGGCCTCCACCGGGTTGACGTTGCTACCCTCCAGCACGCCGCTGCGCAGGCTCACGCCAGGGTCAGACTGCGGTGCAGCAGCGCCAGCGCGCAAACGAAACAAACCGTCTTCACTGCGTTCGAGGTCGGCTGCAGGCGGCTTGACCAGCCTGAGCAGCCCGACTTCGGTGGCGCCGGTGGCCAGGTCGCCCGCGGCCTGGGCAATCACCTGGCCGCTGTCGGTGACGCTCACCAGCGACCCAGGCGGCACCACCAGCGCACCGCCGTCGCCCATGAAAGGTAGACCGGCCATGGTTTGTACCTGGCCGTCGGCCCCAACCTGCAAATTGCCGGCCCGGGTATAGGCTTCGCCGCCGCCAGGTGCCATGACAGCAAACCAGCCCTCACCCTGAATGGCGACATCGAGTGGTCGGCCCGTGGGCATCGAGGGGCCCGGGCTGAAGTCGGCGCCGGGCGTGGTCGCGGTGACAAAACTGCGCGTAGGCAACTCGTCGCCGACCACGGGAATCGCGCGAAAACTGTTGATCTGGGCGCGAAAGCCGGGGGTTGACACATTGGCCATGTTGTTCGCGACCGAGGCCTGCTGCTCAAGGGCTTGCTTGGCACCAGTCATACCGATATAGATCATGCGGTCCATGGCGTTTCCTGTGTGGGGTGCGGCTTAGGCTGCTGGCTCATCGGGCGGAACGTGCTTAGCGCAGGTTCATCAGGGCCTGCACCACCTGGTCCTGGGTCTTGACGGTTTGGGTATTGGCCTGGTAAGTGCGCTGGGCGATGATCAAGTTGATCAGCTCGGCCGTCAGGTCGACGTTGGAGCCCTCGACCGCGCCGCCGAGCAGCGAGCCCAGCGATTTGCCCATGCCCGGTGTGCCGGTTCGGGGTGCGCCCGAGCCGGCGGTTTCAGACCAGACGTTGTCACCCATGTTTTGCAGGCCATTGACGCTGGCAAATGACGACAGCACGATCTGCCCCAGTTCCTTGGTTTGCTGGTTGGAGTATTTGCCGATCAGGAAACCATCGGCATCAATTTCAAGTGTGGTCAACTGCCCGGCGGAATTGCCGTCAGGGGACATTTTTCTGACTTCGTTGTCGGCGGAGAACTGGGTGCTGCCTGTCAGAACCATTTCAAGGTTGATCGGAGCCGCACCATTACCAAAGTCCAGTCCTGCAAAGGTCAGTTTGTCGGTTGTGCCGATTGGTATGGTTGTCAATTTGCCGCCGGTATCAAAAGCCATGGTGGCAAGGAGTCCAGGCGCTGCGGTGTAACTTGGAGGTGTCGTTGCGGGGAAGACAGCGGGAATCAGTTTCCCGGTGGAATCCAGCGGTTTACCGTCGGCCGCAGCGTAGACATTCCAGGAGGGCGGCGACCCCGGCACCAGGTCGGTCTTGCTAAAGAAGATGGACAATTCGTGCGAGTTGCCATAGGAGTCGTAAACAGAGACCGAGTTCGAGTAGTTGTAGGTGTTCGAATCGGTAAGTGCGAACGGTGAGGTTGTGGGCACTTCACTGCGCGCATCCAGGTTGAACTGTGCGTCCACCCGGGTGGATGCCACCGGGGTGATGTAAGTGGGCTCGACCTTCAGGGCCACCGCGCTGCCCTTGGCACCGACGGGGAAACCGGTCAGTTGCATACCGGCCGAGTTCACGATGTACTGGTCCTTGTCGACGGTGAACTGACCGTTGCGCGTGTAGCGTACCTCGCCGCTGCCATTGGTCAAGCGAAAGAAGCCATCGCCATCCACAATGGCCACGTCCAGAGGCTGGGTGGTGCGCTGTATGGCACCTGCCGTGAAGTCCTGAAAAATGCCGCCCACCTTGGTTCCCAGGCCGGCCATGGAGCCAGCATAGACGTTGGCAAATTGCACAGCGCCCGTCTTGTAGCCGACGGTTCCCGAGTTGGCAATGTTGTTGCCGATCACATCCAGATTTGCTGCGGCAGCATTCAAGCCGCTGACACCTTGTGCGAAGCTCATGGTATTTCCTTTTCGAATGGAGGGTTAGAGAGAGGCGACCGGCGCACTGAGAATCGACCTGACGTCGCTGAAGCCAATGACCCGGCGGTCGGCCAGGTTGAGCGCCACCCCATTGGGACCCTGCGCTACGCTGCTGACGTTGCCGTAGGTCAGTGGGACGGCTGCCACATTGGCCCCGCCACCGCTGGCTGTCACGCTGAATTGGTAGCTGCCACTGGCAAGTGCCTGGCCTTTGTCGTTCGCGCCATCCCAAGACAAGGTCTGGACACCGGGAGGCAGCGCACCCAGGTCAAGGCTGCGCACAAGTTGGCCGGCAGCATTGCTGATATTGACCTTGACCGAGGTCGCAGCGACAGGTAGGTCAACAGCACATGGCGTGGCCGAACCGGACTGGAGCGCCAGGTTAGAGCCTGGCGCGAGTACCGAGCGGTCAATCAGGCCAGCGGCTTGCAGTACCTGGCCCGAACCGGTCTGCGCGAGCAGCGATTCCACAGTGCTGTTCAGTTTTTCAATGCCGCTGACCGTGCTCATTTGGGCCAGCTGCGATGTGAGTTGTGCGTTGTCCAGCGGGTTCAGTGGGTCCTGGTTGTTGAGTTGCGTTGTCAGCAGCTTGAGAAAACGTTGTTCGCTTTCGGCGTTGGTGCTGGCAATGCTCGGGCTTGCAGCGCTGGTCGCAGTGGGTGACGAAATTGCATTCAAGGCCATGAAATTGTCTCCTGATCAATAAATTGGGTGGTTGACGCGGTCTTATTGGCCGATCGTGAGGGTCTTCAACATCAAGGTCTTGGCCGTGTTGAGGACTTCGACGTTTGCCTGGTAGGAGCGCGAAGCCGAGATCATGTTGACCATTTCCTCGACCACGTTGACGTTCGAGTGCGACACATAACCGTCAGCATTGGCGAGCGGGTGCTTGGGGTCGTGCACCATGCGCAGGGGGGAGGGGTCTTCGATGATCCGGGCGACCTTGACACCGCCGATTTTCTGCCCCTCGGGCGCTGCCAATTCAAACACCACCTGCCGCGCGCGGTAAGCTTCACCATCGGGTCCCGAAACACTTTCGGCGTTGGCCAGGTTGCTCGCGGTCACGTTCATCCGTTGCGATTGCGCCGTCATGGCGGAACCCGCAATGTCAAAGATACCTAGCGTTGAATTGGCAATGGGCATGAGGTGTCTCCTGGTGTCTATTGTTGGATCGCAGCGAGCATGCCTTTGATCCTGGCGCTCAGCAAGGTCAGGTTCATTTCGTAGCGCATGGCGTTGTCAGCAAAATTGACGCGCTCGACATCCATCTCTACTGTGTTGCCGTCAATGCTTGACTGCGCGGGTGTGCGAAACAACAGGTCGGGATCGTCGCTACCGGAGGTCGTCGAACCCGCCAGGTGCCCTGCTGATGTGCCGGACAGGGACAGGGTGCCGCCAGACCTGGTGCGCTCGACTGCTTTCGACAAAGCACTGTTGAAGTCAAGGTCGCGCGCCTTGTAGCCGGGGGTGTCAGCGTGGGCAATGTTGCTGGCAATCATCTCCTGCCGCCTGGCCCGCAGGTTGAGCGCCTCCTGATTGAAGCGAAGCGACGAGTCCAACTTGTCTAGCATGTCATTCCTGCTGGTTAAAGGGGTTCACCTGGGGCGCCAGACCGGTCTGGGTGGAAATAATTCTAGGCAGGCCCGATTGACTCAATTTCCAGATCAGATGGGGTTTCAAGGCTTAGTTCAGTCCTTGTTGCTTGACTTGGCCTTTTTAAAATTGCCGACATGAGACGAATTCCCATGTGCTTTCAGCGTCTGGCTTCGACCTGCTTCGGCTTGGCGGCAGGCACTTTGTGGCTGATGCTGCTGGCCTTGGTCATGCCGCCCAGTCAATTGGCTGCCATGGCACGGTCGGCAACGCCATTGGTCAGCCCGATGCGCAACACCATGGAGCAATTTGTGATGGACAGGTCCACCGGACTGCCGGGTAAGGTGGGTGTTCGGTTCGATCCGGTCATGCTGCAAGCCTTGCCCGACTGCGACGCACCAGAGCCGTTTTTGCCTGCTGGGGCGCGTCTTTGGGGGCGCGTTTCAATAGGGGTCCGATGCAACGCTGCAATGCCCTGGGTGCGCTATGTTTCGGCCTATGTGTCTGTAATTGGTGTCCACTTTGTGGCAGCGCGACCAATTAACGCGGGGCAGGTGCTGTCGCGGTCCGACGTTCGGGCGCGCGAAGCCGACCTGACCGCACTTCCTTCCAGTGTGATTGGCGATGCCGCCCAGGTCGATGGCATGGTTGCTTCTAACCGTATTGCCTCGGGGGCACCGCTGCGGCGTGAGTTATTGCGCCCACAGCTTATCGTGCAACAAGGCCAAGTCGTCAAGGTGGTCACGCAGGGGCTGGGCTTCATGGTGAGTACCGAGGGCCGGGCCATGACCCAGGCTGCGGCGGGTGCCTTGCTTCAGGTCAAGACACTGGGGGGGGCGATGGTCAGTGGTATTGTCCGGTCTGACGGCATGGTGGAGCGATCCCCATGATTTTTCAATTATTTTTTCTGCGTACCCTAAAGTTCTGCTGTAAACAGCCGTAATACAGTTGAGAACCGTTAAAGGAACCATTATGAAGATCGATCAAAACGCCCCGTACATGAAAACCTTGGTAGATGCTTCCCCTCCGGGTGCCTCCAGGGAAGGGTTCAAACTGCCAGCAGCGTTGGGTCGTGGATCTGCGCTTTTGGAGCAGGCGCCTGCACCGTCGGTGGCGTCAGAGTTGCCATCGACGCAGGGCGACTTTGATGTCGCCCGTGTCACCCGCATTCGCGACGATATCAGTGCGGGCCTCTACCAAGTCAACACCGAGAAAATTGCCGACGGCCTGCTGGCCAGCGTGCGCGACCTGATTGGCAGAAAAATTTCATGAGCAGCGCGTTGCAGGCTTTGCTAGGCCGTGAACGGGCGGCAATCCAGGCTTACATTGAGTTACTTGACAAAGAGGCCAAAGCCTTGGGAGACAGCGACTTCGCCAGGCTGCCCGAATTGGCCAACCTCAAGTCAGAAACCGCACTCCGGATCACCGCGCTGGAGCAGCAGCGCGACCAGGAGCAACTGGCGCTTGGTTACGCGGCGGGTCGCGCTGGCGCTGAGGCCGCCTGTGCGGTGGGTAGTGAGGAACTCGCTCAGACATGGCAAGATGTGCTGTTGCGCGCCGAGGCCGCCCATGCCCGGAATCACCGCAATGGCGTGATGATTCATACCCAACTGGAATTCACCCGGCAAACACTTGGCTTTTTACAGGCCAGTGGTCAGCCCTTGTATGGGCCGGACGGCGGCCACAAAAGTAGCGGCGGCGGCGGTGTCAGCCTGGCCCAAGGTTAAAGTTCGGGGTGCCACTCATCAAAATCCAAGAACGTTAGTCGCGCCCCCGGCGCGCTAGCTCAAGGTAAGTAATGAGCCGTTGAAGTTCTTGTTCTTTTGATTTCGGAAAATGCAGGAATCGACAGCCAATGCGGTAAGCCGGGTGTTCCGCGTCCCGTAGATTACGCAAATAGGTAACAGTCAGCCCGGTCTCGATCTTGCCTCGTTTGCCGAAATTAAGCTCGGCTTTAAGCACCACACTACCAATTTCCAGTGTGCCCAGTGCTGGGTCTTTGGAGCGCAAACCCACGCCATCGAGTGACAGATCAACAACATCAAGTGTGACCTGATGTCGGTCAGGCAGAAACAGACTGCAGCAATAAGCTTCGGCAAGCGGCGCATTGGCCCGAAAAAACTCACGCCGCTGCACCCGGTACAGACTTTGCGGAAGCGGTGCACAAAATGCAAACGTTCCCTCGAATTCAGTGCCCTTGGGTTGGTCTCCAACAAACTGAATGCGCACGCCGTCCTGCGTGCCGGAGAAATAATTCTCCTGCGCTTCCAGAAGACAGCGGTTGTGCATGTCATTGGAGCTTGCGTCATAGATGAATGTCCCGGCCGCCTGGTCCACCGCCAAGATGCGGGTCACGATGCGATCCGGCCGCTGGTTACTTTCGACGGTCAGAAAGTCCTTGCGACTCATCAGCCGCCGCAGCGTATCGCCGATCACTTTAGGGTGGGTGGTCCGAAAATCTTCGAGTCCGGCAAACATCGTGTTGGCAGCTCCTTTGCACGATTCTTCCAGGGCATCGTGTGGGCTAGGTTGTTCTTGATCCATGGATGATATTTCGCTGGGCATGATACGTTGCATTGTCAGCTCAGTTCGCCATCATTGTGATCAGGCTTGAAAAATCCAGGTGTAAATTTCTCATGCTTACATTCTGGAGAATTTTTTTGCTTCTTCATACATCGGCGCAAGGTCCCCCAGTGAGGCAATGACCTCGTCCAGGTTGCCCCCGAGCCGTGTGACGATGCTTGGTGGCAATTCTTCAACACAGGTATTGCCGGCAAATCCAAACGCTAATTTCTTACTGATCTGATTGGCCGTGAAGACACACGCGATCATGGGGGTATCCTTGAGCTCAGGACCGTACTGGTACCGGATGGCTTCCACCAGCTTTTCAGGAAAGCGCCATTTTTCAACCAGCATGGCGCCGATGCTCGAGTGGTCAATGCCCATGATCTCACGCAGGCTGAGGTGCAGCGATGTGGCATGGGTGAGGCTGTGTTCCAGGGCCTGTTTGAATTCGTCCGGAAAATACTGCGCCAGCACGAGCTTTCCGAAATCATGCAACAGTCCCGCCACGTAGCACTCCATGGGATCGACGTCTGCCACCCGCAGGGCAATCTGCTGGGCAATGCCGGCACAGCTCAGCGAATGCAGTAGGCACTGTTGGCCATCGAAATCGGCCGAGTTGTGGGCTGGCAGGATGCCGATGGCAGCCACGCCCAGGGACAGGTTCTTGATGGTGTTGAAACCAAGAAATATCACTGCATGGTTGACCGAAGTGATGGGTCGTCGCAGGTTGAAGTAGGCGGCGTTGATGACCCGGAGGATCTTGACTGTGAGTACCGGGTCCTTTTCAATCACCAACACCACTTCTTTGGGCGAACAATCCATGTGACGCGTCAGCTCAAGCAGCTCCTGTACGTTTTTTGGGAAGGCCGGCATGCGATCAACAGCAGCGATCAATTTTTTGGCGAGTTCAGGATCCATGGTGCAGGCGAGTTAGAGCGCTTTCAGATATGGAAAATATTCCCGGTCGGCCTTCAGGATGTGACGGGCAATGACATCGTGCGCAATGAATTTGAAGAGTTCTCCGATGTTCAGCGTCCCAGCATCAAAGCCTAGTGCCAGCTCGGACGCATCGGCCATCAGCTTCTGATGCATTTTGGCGTGGGTCGGCGCGCCAGGGTAGCCGGCTGCTGCAATGGTGATCTCTTCATCATGAAAATGTTTCGCCACATCGTCAAGCAGGGTTTTGACCAGTACGGCGACCTCTTCCGGTGGGCGTCCCGTGAGCATGGCACCCAAAATTTTGTTGGCATCACCGAACAGTCCACGGTGTTGGTCATCGATGTTGGTATTTCCGCTCTCGTAAGCCGGATGCCAGGTCAACTTGACAAAATTGGCAGCAACGTTTTCTCCGGCATCGAGCTGTGTCGGCACCTCCGCGGCAAACTGGGTCTGGTTGCGGCCACCGCTTTTGGCGCGGTAGAGCGCGGCATCGGCGCGGTTGAACCATTGTTCCCAGGTTTCGTTGCTGATGCATTCAGCCACACCCAAACTTACAGTGATGTTTCCAACGTCCGGGAAAATAGTTTGATTCACGCTCTCGCGTAACCTTTCGGCCAACACAACCGCGGTCGACATCGTGCTGTTGGGGCACAGCACAATAAATTCTTCACCACCCCATCGCGTCAGTGAATCACTGGTGCGCAGCGTGGACTGCACCAAAGAGGCCAGCATCGTCAGTACCTTGTCGCCCGCGGTATGGCCGTGGACGTCGTTGACCTTTTTAAAAAAATCAATGTCGATGATCAAAAGGCTCAAGGGATGGTTGTAGCGTCTCAGTCGGTCCATTTCATTGACCAGGGCTTCGGCAAGGCGCCGCCGGTTCCAGGTGCCGGTCAGCTTGTCTGTGCTTGCCACATGGTCGAGCTCGGCCAGGTTTCTCTGTAACTCCTGGTTTGCTAGCTGCAGTCGTCCCAGCGCCTCCTGAAGTTTCACCACGTCTTGATGACGTGCCAGGTCGATCACTGCGGCACCGATGAACAGCACTTGCCCATCGGGCCCATGGACTGGAAACTTAAGCCACAGGCATTGCACAAACAAGCCCTTGACTGAAAAATTCAAGGCTTCGTTGACTGCTGCCACACCCTTCATGATTTGTTGGTCGGAGCGCTCGAGCTGGGTCACAACTTCAGCCGGAAACAGGTCGGTGTCGGTCATGCCTGCCAGTGGGTAAGTGCTGCTGCAGAGCAGGTTCTCCATCGCTTTGTTGACCAGTTGGTAACGACCGTCCAGGCTTTTCACTGCAATGCCAGCGCCGAAGGTCTGCGGCATCAGCATGGCCACCAGACCAGAAGCCCCAATGACATGTTGCTTGGCAAAGTTGTAGATCAGGTCGTTTTCTATCATGCTGGCCTCGGTGCTGCGTGACAAGGTTACAGGTACGCGTTAAGAGTCAATGGCTTGAATTTGACCAACAACGCGCCTCGATCCACTTGAATAATAGAAGGGGAATAGCCCTTCTTTTCGCCCGATCGAGGCAGTGGGAAAAGCCGAAGATTGGCTCCCAATAAAGCCAAAAATGTTGTTACTTGCCACCTCATTTATTAGTCAGCGGCATCGCCATGATGCCGCAGTGCCTTGGAGAGCTTGATTGAGTCTCTTTAAACGCTCCGTCCCGCTGCAGCTTTACCCTGCGGCTCTGAGTCTGATTAGCGCGCTCGCCATTGTGGCCATGGGTGAACCGACATGGGCTGCCATCACGCTGGGCTGCATTATTTTCTTGGCTGGTGTGCTACTGAGCAGGCAATTGCAAGCCAGAGAAACTGCTCTGATGGCTTCCATCCAGGACTATCTCAACAGCCAGACCCAGTTCAGTGAGCAACTCGCGCCAGTATGGAGCGGTCACATCGAGTTGTCACGGGCACAAATGGCCACGGCCATCGAGTCGTTGTCGGAGCGCTTTTGCGGCATCGTCGACAAGCTTGAAGCAGCTGTGCATACGTCTGCGCTGGAAACACAAACCATAGAAGACGACGAAACGGGTCTGGTCGCCGTATTCAGCCGAAGTGAACAAAAGCTCAGCGCTGTGATCGCTTCGCAAAACACCGCCATGAACGGGCTTCTTGGCATGCTCGACAAGGTTCAAGGTCTGGGTCGATTCACCTCGGAGCTGAAGGAAATGGCAGCCGAGGTGGCCAAGATTTCGCAGCAGAGCAACCTGCTCGCGCTCAATGCCGCCATCGAAGCGGCTCGCTCGGGTGTACACGGGCGAGGTTTTGCCGTGGTGGCTAACGAATTCCGTGTGCTCTCTGGTCAATCCGGAGAAACCGGCCGGCACATCGCCAAGAACGTCGGCATCATCAGCAGCGCCATCGTTGAAACCTGTAATGTGGTACGGCAGGCCGTTGACCAGCAGGACGAATCGATGCTGACGGCGCAAAGCACCATCCATGGCGTGCTGGCTGACTTTCAGGGTATTACCGATGCGTTGATGCGCTCGGGCTCCTTACTCAAGAACGAGAGCATCGGCATCAAGTCGGAGATCAACGACTCGCTGGTGCAAATGCAGTTTCAGGACCGCGTCAGCCAGATCATGAATCACGTCAAGGACAACATCGAACGCCTGCCCGCATTTTTTCAGCAGCACCAGCAGGACTACCGGAAATCCCTTGTACTGCAGCCGCTCGAAGCGCATGGTTTGTTGGACGAGCTCAAGGAAACCTACGTCATGACAGATCAGCATGTGGTGCATGTGGGTGGAGCGCTTGATCAAAAGAACAGCAACGACATCAGTTTTTTCTAGAGGAAGCCATGGCTAAAACCATCTTGATTGTTGACGACTCTGCCTCTATGCGCAGGGTGGTCGGGATTGCGCTCAAAGGTGCGGGTTACGAGGTACTGGAAGGCTGCGATGGTAAGGACGCCTTGTCCAAGCTCACCGGCCAGAAAGTCCACATGATCATCAGCGACGTCAATATGCCGGTGATGGATGGCATCACGTTTTTGAAGACCGTGAAGCAGATGGCGGCCTACAAGTTCACGCCGGTCATCATGCTCACCACCGAATCTGAAGAATCCAAAAAGCGGGAAGGTCAGGCCGCCGGTGCGCGTGCCTGGGTGGTTAAACCGTTCCAACCGGAACAATTAATTGGAGCAGTCCAGCGGCTGTGCCTGCCATGAATGAACCAAACCGTTTGCGAATCGAGGGCGAGCTCACCATTTTTCGAGCCATGGAGCTCAAGCCGGTTTTGCTGGCCACACCGCCGGTGGATGAGATTGACTTGTCCGGCGTCACCGAACTCGACACAGCCGGTGTGCAACTGCTGATGCTCGCCAAAAACACGGCGCTTGCGGCACAGCGCGATGTCAAGCTGGTGGCGCACAGCCCGGCGGTGATTGAAGTCTTTGAGCTGCTCAATGTGGCAGCCTATTTTGGTGATCACCTGGTCATGGAATCGCGCACCACCAGCGGTGCTGCAAGGAGTTGATATGGATCTGGATGACGCACTCGAGACATTCATTTTGGAAAGCCGCGAGCTTCTGGAAGACATGGAAACCGCCCTGTTGGCAGTGGAAGGCACGGACGACAAGAGCGAGATGATCAACGCCATCTTTCGCGCCGCCCACACCATCAAGGGCTCGGCGGGCCTGTTCAGTCTGGATCATGTGGTGGCTTTTACCCATGTGGTTGAAAGTGTGCTCGACAAGGTACGCGCCGGCAAGATGGCATTGGCCGACAAACTGGTGGTGTTGCTGCTGTCCTGCGGCGACCATATTGGCGCGCTGGTCGATAGCGTGGCGGCAGGCGAACACGAGGGTAATGCAGAACTACTGCAACAGGGCGAACCACTGGTGGTTTTGCTGCGCGCTTACCTGGATCCGCCCAAAACGATGACCGGGTCAGCCAAGGTGGAACACAGTCTGCCAACGGCGGACACCGAGCAAGTGCAGCGCATCAACGGCAACACGGCCAATGCCGACCATTGGCATATTTCGGTGCGTTTCAGCTCCGATGTGCTGCGCAATGGCATGGACCCCCTGTCGTTCATTCGCTACCTCAACACCATGGGCCAGATCATCGGCATTGCCACGGTCACTGACGC
>JAQSDS010000430.1 GCA_029946045.1 Rhodoferax sp. | reverse complement strand
GCCGCGCGCTCATGACCAACCCCAGCATGGTGCTGCTCGATGAGCCGTCCATGGGACTGGCGCCGCAGATTGTGCAGGAGGTGTTCGAGATCGTGAAAGACCTCAACACCAAAGAAAAGGTGACCTTCTTGTTGGCCGAGCAAAACACCAACATGGCCCTCAAATACGCCGACTACGGTTACATCATGGAGTCGGGCCGGGTGGTGATGGACGGCGTCGCCAGCGACCTCGCCAACAACGAAGACGTGAAAGAGTTTTACCTGGGCATGGGCGGCGGCGAACGCAAGAGTTTCAAGGATGTGAAGAGCTACAAGCGCCGCAAACGCTGGCTGGCGTGAGTATTGGCATTTCAGGAACACAAACATGAGCAACTTCTTTGATGCGCTTGAAACGCGTGACCCCTCGGTCCGCGAAGCTGCTTTGCTGGCGGCACTGCCGCTGCAGGTGGCGCATGCCAAGCTGGCTTCGGCGGCCTTTGCCGAGATTTTGAAAGACGTGCATCCGGCCGATGTCACCACGCGCACAGCGCTGGCCCACTTGCCGGTGACGCGCAAGCACGAGCTGCTGGCATTGCAGCTGAACAGCCGCAGCCACGGTGGCAGCGTGTTTGGCGGTTTCAGCACCGCAGGTTTTGGTGCCCAGGTACCGCGCGTTTTTGCCAGCCCGGGCCCCATTTACGAGCCCGAGGGCACGGCCAAAGACTACTGGCGCATGGCGCGCGCCATTTTTGCTGCTGGTTTTCGCCCGGGTGAATTGATTCACAACAGCTTCAGCTACCACTTTGTGCCGGCTGGCTCCATGATGGAAACAGGCGCTCATGCACTGGGTTGCACCGTGTTTCCGGGTGGCACCGGCCAGACCGAACAGCAGGTGCAAGCCATGGCCGAGTTGCAACCAGCCGGCTACATCGGCACCCCCAGCTTTTTGAAAATCATCCTGGAAAGAGCCGCCGAGATGGGTGTGGCGTTGCCCAGCCTGACCAAGGCCATGTTCGGCGGCGAGGCTTTTCCGCCCAGCTTGCGCGACTGGTTTACCGCGCATGGCATTGCCGGTTACCAGTGTTACGCCACGGCCGACTTGGGCTCGATCGCCTACGAGACCTCAGCGCGTGAGGGCCTGGTGCTCGATGAGGGCGTGTTGCTTGAAATTGTGCGCCCCGGCACCGGCGACCCGGTAGCCGAGGGCGAAGTGGGCGAGGTGGTGGTGACCACGCTCAACCGCACTTACCCGCTGATCCGTTTTGGCACCGGCGACCTGTCGGCGGTGTTGCCGGGAGCTTGCCCCAGCGGACGCACCAATATGCGTATCAAGGGCTGGATGGGTCGCGCCGACCAGACCACCAAAATCCGTGGCATGTTTGTGCACCCGGGCCAGGTCGACACCATTGCCAAGCGCTTCCCCGAGATCACCAAGGCCCGTCTGGTGGTGAGTGGTGAAATGGCCAACGACCAGATGACGCTCAAGGTGGAAACCGCTTGCAGTGGCCCGGATGGTCTGGCTGCCAAAGTGATGGAAGCGATTCGTGATGTGACCAAGCTGCGCGGCCAGGTCGAAGTGGTGTTGCCGGGCAGTCTGCCTAACGATGGCAAGGTCATCGAAGACGCCCGCAGCTACCAGTAATTCCATTTCTAAATCATCCGTGTCGTTGTTGCTTCGCCTTGTCGTGCTGTAGCACTGCCTGCGGCTTCGCGCCTAGACACAAATGATTTGGAAACGGAATAGGGATCAAACCCCCCAGGTGATGGCTGCGTCTTCTTGGAGGCACTGCCTGATCATGGCCATGAAGGGCAAGCTGCGCTGGCGCAGGCTGATGGGCTCAAAGCGGGGCGCGGGCAGCTTCTCTGCTTGAGCCTGGGCCATGGCCTCTTTGTGCTGCGCTTCTTCAGTTTCAACTGCGTCTTTGAGCGCCTGCAGCGCTTGTGCCATGTGTTCGGGCAGCAAAATGCCCTTGACGCTGGGCTCGGCGGCTGTGTGTTTGCCAATGATCTCCAGCATCCGCTGACCGTTGGCTTGCAACATAATCACCTCCCCGGTGACTTTGGATTTGAACTTGTAGAGCATGCGTTTCCTTGCTTTGGTGATTCGTCTCAAGGGGCTCATGTTAGTCCCCTGCCTGCTGGTGTTGACCGGTTGCGCGGACACGCGCTATTACTGGCAGTCGGTCACGGGTCACTTGCAGCTGATGCAGGCAGCGCGGCCCATCGAGCAATGGCTGGCTGACAGCACGACGCCATTGGCGGTGCAGCAGCGCCTCAGGCTGGCCCAGGACATACGCCGTTTTGCGGTGACTGAACTGCATCTGCCCGACAACGCCAGTTACCACCGCTACGCCGACCTGCAGCGCCGCCATGTGGTGTGGAACGTGGTGGCAGCGCCTGAGTTTTCCCTGAGCTTGAAAACCTGGTGCTTTCCGGTGGCGGGTTGTGTTGGCTACCGGGGCTACTTTTCTGAGGCCGATGCGCAGGCCGAGGCCCAGGCGCAACGTGCCGCCGGGCTGGAAGCCAGTGTCTACGGTGTGCCCGCCTACTCCACGCTGGGCTGGATGAACTGGCTCGGCGGTGACCCGCTGCTCAATACCTTTATTCGTTATCCGGACGGCGAGGTGGCGCGTTTGCTGTTTCATGAGTTGTCGCACCAGGTGTTGTATGTGCCCGATGACACCGCGTTCAACGAATCCTTCGCCACCGCGGTCGAGCGTTTGGGCGCTGGCCTTTGGCTGGCGCAACAAGCCGGCCCGCAGGCCCGGCAGGCCTATGCCGAATTTGATGCACGCCGCCAGCAGTTCAGGGCCTTGACCCGCAGCACCCGTGACCGGCTGCAGCAAATCTACAGCGTCGATGGCTCGCAAGCCAACGCTAAAAAAAACCAGGCCAGCCTGAAGCATCAAGCCATGCAGGATTTTCGGGCCGCCTATGCCGAACTCAAGGCGACTTGGGGTGGCTACGGTGGCTACGATGCCTGGGTGGCACAGGCCAACAACGCCGCTTTTGGCGCGCAGGCGGCTTATGACGAACTGGTGCCGGGCTTTGAGGCGCTTTTTGTGCGTCAAGCACGGAACTGGCCTGCGTTTTATGATGCGGTCAAGGAACTTGCCGATCTACCCAAAAGTGAGCGGCAACAACAATTGAAACAATGGGCATCCGAACCTTGAGGGTGGCCCGGCCTTTGTTGAGAGGCCCTCTCTTTGTTGAGATGGCCTGTCTTTGTGGAGATGGCCTGTCTTTGTGGGAGGCCCGCCCTCGGGCCGAAGGCTGTTCAGGGGCAATCGCGGCGAGGGCGCCGCTCCTACAGGGCGACGCTCCTACAAAGCTGACAAGGCAATGACGACAAGCTTTTACATGAAGGAAATATGGCTGAACTCAACATCGTTCGCGAACATGCGCTGGGGCTACCCAAGGCGCGAAAAATTGCCTTTCAGTGGGCGGAGCAGGTCGAACAGGAATTTGCCATGCAATGCAATTACGCGCAAGGCAAGCATGAGGACGAAGTCGATTTTGTGCGCTCAGGCGTCAAGGGCAGCCTGACGGTGACCAAAACGCACTTCGAGTTGCGCGCCCAGCTTGGTTTTTTGCTCGGTGCCTTCAAGGGCACCATCGAGGCCGAGATTGTGAAAAACCTCGACGCGCTACTGGCAGCGCCTGTGGCGCCCAAGCCCCCACCTAAAAAACGGCCAGCGCCAAAGGCCTGATCAGCTCAGTGACTCGATCAGGTCGATGTACTGCTGCATGGCATCCGCGTTGGGCGTGCCCTTGAGCGTGTTCCAGGCGTCCCACTTGGCGCGGCCCACCATGTCGGTGAAGCCGGGTTTTTTCTCGGCGTTGTCGCCTGCGCTCGCCTGCTTGTAAAGCGCGTAGAGCTTGAGCAGGGTCATGTTGTCGGGGCGCTCACTTAAGGTTTTGGAGTTGGCCACGGCGGCTTCAAATTTGGTTTGCAGGTCAGACATGATGAAATTCTCGATGCGTTGAAAAGAAGCGGTATCAGGGTAATCAAGGCTGATCTTAATGGGCGTTTTGATCGCAAAATAGAGGACCTTCCCAAAAGAGCTGTCATGGTCACACGTCTGCCTCGTTCTCCTTCGCGCGCCATCCCGGAAAGCCCTTCTGCCAGCCCGGTGCATGAGCGCATGAGCAAGGTGGATACCGCCTGGTTGCGCATGGACAGCGCCAGCAACCTGATGATGATCATGGGTGTCTGGATCATCAAGCCGTCGGTCACTTACGCCGCCGTTTGCCAGCGCATTGAAGAGCGCTTGCTGAAGTACCCTCGTTTTGGACAAAAAGTGGTGCAGGACGCGGCCGGTGCCAGTTGGGTGACCGACACCGGCTTCGATATCAGGCGCCATGTGTTGCGCGAGAGGCTGTCGCCCTTGGCCAAAAGCCACCCGCAACAGGCGCTGCAGGACCGTCTGGCCGAACTGGCCTTGCAGCCGCTGGACCCGCGTTACCCACTATGGGACTTCAGGCTGGTGGAACATTACCAGGGCGGCTCGGTCCTGCTGGTGCGTATTCACCATTGCATTGCCGATGGCCTGGCGCTGATCGCGGTGATTCAGTCGCTGGTCGATGGCGGCACCGAGCCGCCGCAGAAAGCGGCCAGGTACGATCCAACTTCTGGCTGGGAGGCTGCCGAAGAATGGCTGTCGCATACGGTGATCGAACCGCTGACCGGCGCCACCGTGAAGGCACTGGAAGCCGCCGGAGACGGCGCAGCGCAGGCCCTGGGTGCCATGGGCCACCCGAAAAACCTGCTCGACAAGCTCATTAGCCGGGGTTTGGTCAAGGGCAAGGCGGGGTCTGCCGAAATGGCCAAACTGGTCTACCAGGTGCTGCGCGACGGGGCCGCGCTGGCGCTGATGCCTGACGATTCACCGACCCGGCTCAAAGGCCAGCCGGGCCATGCCAAACGGGTGGCCTGGTGTCAGCCCATGCCCCTGGATGAAGTTCGCGCGGTGAGCAAAGCGCTGCATTGCTCGATCAACGACGTGCTGCTGGCTTGCGTGGCCGGTGCCATTGGCAGCTACCTGAAGGCGCAGGGTGATTCGGTGGCGGGCAAGGACATTCGCGCCATGGTGCCGGTCAATTTGCGTCCGATGGCGCAAGCCTACCAGTTGGGCAACCAGTTTGGTTTGGCTCCGGTGGTGCTGCCGATTGGCATGGACAACCCGCTGGCACGGGTGTTTGAAGTGCGCCGGCGCATGGCTGAATTGAAAGGCAGTATGCAGCCCTTGTTGAGTTATGCCCTGCTGGCCATCGCGGGCATGGTGGTCAAGCCGGCCCAGGATGCCATGCTGAGCCTGTTCTCCAAAAAAACCACGGCGGTGATGACCAATGTGCCCGGGCCGCGCGAAAAACTCAAGTTCTGCGGTGCCACCCTGGAGCAGCCCCTGGTTTGGGTGCCGCAGTCGGGCACCGTGGGTTTGGGGGTGTCCATTCTGAGCTACGGCGGCGGAGTGCAGTTCGGCATCATCAGCGACGCCACCTTGTGCCCCAACCCGCAAGCCATCATTGACCAGTTTGAGCCCGAGTTTGAAAAGTTACGCCTGCTGACGCTGATGTTGCCCTGGGGCGATTAGGCTTCAGTCTTCCAGTTCGGCCTTGGCCATTTCGACGTCCAGGCGCTCCATGGCGTCGATGGGCTTGGCGCGGGCAGCCTGCTGGTACAGCCGGGTGGCTTCGTTTGCCACCGCATCACCGTCGAGCATCAGCAGGGCATGGGCGTATTCGACCATGCCAATGGCTGACGCCATGTTGAACTTGAGCGCTTGCTCAAACAGCGTGAGCCCGGTGGCCTTGTGCGCGCCGTAGGCCATGGCGCCAATGAGTTCGCCCACCTTGTCGATCACCTCGGCATGAAAGGTCCCCAGCGCAATGTGGGCATCCGGGTGCGTGGGTTGCTGCCGGATGACGTGCTCCAGATCGGTCTTGACCCGGGTGCCCAGGCCTTGTGCCAGCGCCTTGGCTACACTGATGCCCTGGCTGTAGCGCCCCAGCGCGTAGGCGCGCCAGTAATAGGCGTTGACGTTGTCGGGCTGCTGACTGATTTGAGCTTCGGCGCGCTCGGCCACTTCGATGAACAGGGCCAAGCGGGTGGCTTCCTGTTGTTCAAGGTAGGTGGCGTACACGCAGGCCGCCTTGTTGGCCACATTGAGGCCGGCCAGCCCCATGTCGAGCCCCAGGCGCATGGACTTGTAAAAATCGCCGTTATGAAAGTGGGCCCAGGCCTGCAACAGTTGCGGGTCTTGGGGCAGGGGCTCCAGGTCTCCTGCGTGTAGTCTGGCCCATGTGTTCTTGACGCTCTCTGGGTCAAAGTTGTAGTCACCCGCGAAGGGGAATGGTGTCCATTTGGCCATGATTGTCTCCGGTGCCCTGTCTTTTACTTGCTTTCCTTATTGTAGGCATCCGAAAGCTTGAGCAAGTGGCTGCGTTGACCCGGTTCCAGGTAAGGCGCCAGCAGGTTCAACACATGCTGTGCCCCGCGCAGCAGCGCGGCCTGGGCGTTTTGCTCTTCCAGCGCGTTGCGCGGGTCGCGCACGTATTCAAAACTGAGCCAGTAGGTCAATACCACCACCATGCTGGTGGCGGTGGCCTCGATCTCACGCGAGTCAATTTGCAGGGCACCGCCGCGGCGCATGCCCTCCAGCAGGGCTTTGAGCGAGCGTGATTTGTTTTTGAGGATCGACTGAAAATGGGTTTCCAAGCGCCGGTTTTTGCTCAGCAGGTCGTTCAGGTCGCGGTACAAAAAACGGTATTGCCAGATCAACTCAAACAGGGTGTGCATGAAAAACCAGGCATCTTCGACGTTGCGCACATCATCGCCTGCCCCCAGCAGCTCATTCAAAGGGCGCTCAAAACGGTCGAACAGCGCGTTGATGAGTTCGTCTTTGGCCGGGTAGTGGTAGTACAGGTTGCCGGGGCTGATGTTGAGCTCGGCCGAAATCAGGGTGGTGGAGACATTGGGCTCGCCAAAGCGGTTGAAGAGCCCCAGTGTGACTTCAAGAATGCGCTCGGCGGTGCGTCGGGGAGCCTTTTTTACCATGCTGGCTGACCGTGGCGGGGCTCGGTGGCTTGTACCACCTGGTTCAGGTCGTTCAGGGTGGTGTGCAATTTGGTCAGGGCATGGCTGATGCGGGTGGGCTCGCGCTGGGGCCGGCACAGGTGGCGACTGGTGTCGTCGAGCACCGCATGGTTTAGCGTGATGCCGTGGTAGCCCAGCTTGGTGCCCAGGCCAGAACGGTTCGAGCGCAGCAGCTGGCGGGTTTGCTGGTAAGCATGCTCGGCCAGGTGGCGGCGCTGGCTGTAGCTGAAGGTGTTGGCCAAGTAAAGTTCGGGGTCGCGGTGATCGGGTTCGATCAGCACCATGTCGGTATGGGGGTAGGCCTGCTCGTAGCTTTTGAGCCCCAGCACCAGGCGCGAGTGGATGAGCGACCTGAAGGTTTGGCTCAGCACCGCAGGCAGGCCGCCTTCGGCAATGTGCGGAATGGGCTCGGGCGCGGCCCAAGGGGTGGCGGCATCGGTGGGCGCTTGCCGCTTTGATGCATCAAATGGCACCAGCGGGTTGATGCACAGCATCAGGTCCATGCCCTCGTCCAGCGCAATCGAGGCGTGCATGGTTTTGATCAGGGCACCATCGACAAAATGCTGGCCGTCGATCTCGACCGGAGGAAACAGGCCCGGCAAGGCCGCACTGGCTTGCACGGCTCGGGAAATGGGCACATGGTCCCAGCCCGGGCGGCCAAATGCGACCGGCTGGCAACTGTCCAGATGGGTGGCCACCAGGGTCAGGCGGCTTTTGAGCTGGCGGAAATCATTGCTGCGACCAGATTTTGCAAACAGCCGTGCCAGCTCGATGTGAATCTGGGTGTTGGAGAACACCCCGGTGGGCAGGCTCGGGCTCAGGTGCTCCAGCGCCCGCATGAACGACTTGCGCCCCAGCGTGCCCTGCCAGGTGCCTGCCAGCAGCAAGGTGGGCAACAGCAGGCTGCGCGAGAAAAACTCGCCAAAGGCGGGGCGCAGCAACCAGGCCGGATCGAACGCTTCGGCCTGGTGCTTGCGGTCTTCAATGAACAGGGAAAACAGTTGATGTGGTGTGATGCCGTTGGCCAGACCAGCGGCAATGAAGCTGCCAGCCGACACGCCCACGTAGTGCTGCAAACGGTTGAAGTCGATACCCTGAAGCGATTCCTGCAGCGCGCACAGGGCACCAATTTCATAAATGGCACCCAACGGGCCACCGCCAGCCAACGCCAGGGCGATCTTGGGTGTGTGAGGTTTTTGACGCGTCATACCACTGCAGTGTAGGGCGCTTGAGGGCCCCTTTTATTCAGGGTTTACCTGAGGCGCCGGGGCCGCCTTGGGGGCGACTTTTTTAGTTGCGGGTGCTTTGCGGACCGGGGCTTTTTTGACAGCGGGTTCGGCGACCACTGCTTTGACCACAGCTTTTTTGGCGGCAGGCTTGGCTTTGGCCGGGGTGAGCTTGTGCACGCTGGCATTGAGCGCGTCGATGCGGGCAATCAGGGCATCGATGTCTTTGGCCGAGGGCACGCCCAGCTTGTTGAGCGCCTTGGCCACGCGGTCTTCAAAAATGTTTTCCAGCTTGTCCCATTGGCCCGAGGCCTTGCTGCCGATGTCGGTCGCCATGCTGGTCATTTTGTGGGTGGCTTCGTTGATCTTTTCTTCGGCTGCAGACTGGGTCTTGCGCTGAAAACTCACGCCTTCTTTCACCAGGGCCTCAAACGCCTTGGTGCCTTCGACCTGGGCTTTGGTAAACGCGCCCAGACCGGCTTGCCAGATCTGCTGGGCCGAGTCTTTCACCGAGCCCGACAAAATGGACGACTTGGCTGCTACCGACTTAGCAGACTTTTTGGTGGTTGATTTGCCGCCTGATTTGGCCGCTGGTTTTGCTGCGGGGCTGACTTTTTTGAGTTTGGTAACCATGAGAAACTCCTGTTGGTAATGGGTAAAACTTTTGCATCAAACTGGTCGGTGCATGGTGGCAACTTTAAAGAAGAAGCGCGCCAATGTGTAGGGGCAGCTTCCTAAAACCGCCCGGCGCGGGTTTACGATAAAGCGTGACCGGCCTGATTCAGGCAAAAATAGCACCACTTCTTGGGAGACATCGATGCGTTATTTCGTTACAGGGGCTACTGGGTTCATCGGTAAACGGCTGGTCAAAAAGCTGCTGGAGCGCAAGGGCTCGGTGGTGTATTTCCTGGTTCGCCAGGGCAGCGAAAGCAAGCTCAAGGCCTTGCGGGAATTCTGGGGCGCCAGCGCAGCGCGGGTCATAGCGGTGACTGGTGACCTGACCAGCAAAAAACTGGGGGTATCGGCCGACGCGATCAAACAACTCAAAGGGCAGGTCGATCATTTTTACCATCTGGCGGCCATTTACGACCTGGGCGCCGATGCTGCCAGCCAGATCGTGGTCAACGTCGAGGGCACGCGCAACACCATCGAACTGGCCCGGGCCATCGATGCCGGGCACTTTCACCATGTGAGCTCGATCGCCGCGGCCGGCTTGTACGAAGGCGTGTTCCGCGAAGACATGTTCAATGAGGCCGAAAACTACGAGCACCCGTATTTCTTGACCAAGCATGAAAGCGAAAAAATTGTCCGCACCGAGTGCAAAGTGCCCTGGTCGGTGTATCGCCCGGCGATGGTGGTGGGCGACAGCCAGACCGGCGAAATGGACAAGATCGACGGGCCGTATTATTTCTTCAAGCTGATTCAGCGCATGCGCCAGCTGCTGCCGCCGTGGCTGCCGTCCATCGGACTGGAGGGCGGACGCATCAACATCGTGCCGGTGGACTTTGTGGTGGCGGCACTCAACACCATCAGCCACCAAAAAGAAATTGGCAACCGCTGTTACCACCTGGTGGACCCGGTGGGCTACCGGGTCGGCGATGTGCTTGACATCTTCAGCAAGGCCGCCCATGCGCCCAAGATGAACCTGTTCATCAATGCCGCGCTGTTGGGTTTTATTCCGCGCAGCATCACCAAGGGCCTGATGGCGCTGGCGCCGGTGCGCCGCGTGCGAGCCGCCATCATGAAAGACCTGGGGCTGCCCGAGGACATGCTCACTTTTGTCAATTACCCCACACGCTTTGACTGCCGCGAAACGCTGGCCGCATTGAAAGGCACCGGCGTGGCATGCCCCAATTTGCGGGACTACGCCTGGCGCCTGTGGGACTACTGGGAGCGCCACCTCGACCCCGACCTGCACATTGACCGCAGCCTGCGCGGCACCGTGGGCGGCAAGGTGGTGCTGGTCACTGGGGGGTCGTCTGGCATCGGCCTGGCAGCGGCGCACAAGTTGGCCGAGGCCGGCGCCATCACCCTGATTTGCGGGCGCGACCAAAACAAGCTTGATGAAGCCTGTGCCGAGGCCAAGGCACGCGGCTACCGGTTCATCGCCTATGCCGTGGATATTTCTGAGGCTGAGGCCTGCGCCAGTTTTGTGGCGCAAGTCAGCCAGGACCACGGCGGGGTGGACTTCTTGGTCAACAACGCGGGCCGCTCCATTCGACGCGCCATCGAGTCCAGCTACGACCGCTTTCACGACTACGAGCGCACCATGCAGCTCAACTACTTTGGCAGCCTGCGCGTGACCATGGGTTTCCTGCCTGGCATGGTGGCCAAGCACCATGGCCATGTGGTCAACATCAGTAGTATTGGCGTGCTCACCAATGCGCCACGCTTCAGCGCCTATGTGGCCAGCAAAGCAGCACTGGATGCCTGGACGCGCTGCGCCAGCAGCGAGTTTGCCGACCAAGGCGTGACCTTCACCACCATCAACATGCCGTTGGTGCGCACCCCCATGATCGCCCCCACCGGCCTGTACAACAACGTGCCCACGCTCAGCCCCGAAGAAGCCGCCGACATGATCGCCCAGGCCTGCATCTTCAAGCCGGTGCGCATCGCCACCCGGCTCGGCATCACCGGCCAGGTTCTGCACGCCCTGCTGCCCCGCGTGGCGCAAATTGCCATGAACACCAGTTTCAGGATGTTCCCGGATTCATCCGCAGCCAAAGGGGCCAAGCCGGGTGACAAACCGCCCAAACAACAGTTGTCAGCTGAGGCGGTGGCGATGCAGCAGATGATGCGGGGGATTCATTTTTGAATTTGATTCCAGGCAGGTCAGGGCTGGCATCGATCGCTACCGGCTTGCGTTACGCGCCAACTGACATGGGAAATATAGAAAGTAATAATTGATGGAGGGTTGGTGGGTCGAGTGAATCAGGAGTATCTGAGAACACAGGCTTTGGTTGGATATTGCCCTGCGTTTCGATCTAATTGGATATGAAATTACCTTTCAATCTGTATTGAATGTCTTAAAAGAAGATAATATGATCCTCTCAAATAGGTACAACAATGTGCTTATAGAGTTTTTAACTTTTATATCCTTCACTTACCATGACCAATTTAATTGATATTCAAAATCAAATTGCCGTTCTGCAAAAACAAGCCGAAGAAATCAAGGCGCAAGAGTTCAATAAAACCGTGCAAGAAATCAAGGCCAAGATGGCTGCCTTTGGTATCACGCTTGCCGACCTCAATGGTGACAAGAGTCGCGTGCGCAAAGTTGGTGCTGCCAAGTCAGGTAACCCTGCACCTGCCAAATACCGTGGTCCCAATGGTGAAACCTGGAGTGGTCGCGGTTTGATGCCGCGCTGGTTGGCTGCTTTGGTGGCCCAAGGACAAAGCAAGGAATCTTTCGCGATCTGACCGTCACTTCGGCAATTCGGTGCCTGCGCAGGCACTGGATGAGTGAAAGCCCGGCTGGGTAGATGCGTGAGCGTCGGGTGGTCGGTGCCGCTGGTTCTTCAGGCGCTTCCGGTTCGAATCGGCTTGTGCGGCACAATTTGCCAGTCTTACACTGTCACTTTCATTGAACACCGAGCCCACCATGACCGACGTCTCCCATATTCCTCCGCGCGACAAGGCCGAAATTCTGGCGCAGGCGCTGCCTTACATCCGCAAGTTCCACGGCAAGACCATGGTCATCAAGTATGGTGGCAACGCCATGACCGACCCCGCTTTGCAGGCCGATTTTGCCGAAGATGTGGTGCTGTTGAAGCTGGTGGGCATCAACCCGGTGGTGGTACATGGCGGCGGGCCACAAATTGAAACGGCGCTCAAGCGTCTGGGCAAAAAGGGCGAATTCATCCAGGGCATGCGCGTCACCGACGCCGAAACCATGGAAGTGGTCGAATGGGTGCTGGGTGGCGAGGTGCAGCAGGACATTGTGGGTCTGATTAACCAGGCCGGCGGCAAGGCGGTGGGCTTGACCGGGCGCGACGGCGGCATGATCCGTGCCCAAAAGCTCAAGATGCTCGACAACGTCGACCCCAGCATCGAGCACGACGTGGGCCAGGTGGGCGACATCGTCAGCATCGACCCCAGCGTGGTCAAGGCGCTGCAGGACGACGCCTTCATTCCGGTCATCAGCCCGATTGGTTTTGGTGATAACAATGAGAGCTACAACATCAACGCCGACGTGGTGGCGGCCAAACTGGCCACGGTGCTCAAAGCGGAAAAACTGATGATGCTGACCAACATCAGCGGCGTGCTCAACAAGGCCGGTGAGTTGCTGACCGACCTGACGGCGCGCCAGATCGATGCCTTGTTTGCCGATGGCACCTTGAGTGGCGGCATGCTGCCTAAAATCGCCGGTGCGCTGGATGCAGCCAAGAGCGGCGTCAACTCGGTGCACATCATTGACGGTCGCGTGCCGCATGTGCTGCTCCTTGAAATTTTGACAGATCAGGCTTTTGGCACGATGATCCGTTCGCATTGAAGGCTTGATTCCTGCCTATGGAAAACAAATCACACGCGCTGGCCGCGGGCCTGTTTGTCGTTTTTGTCACGGCCTTGCTGGTCGCCCTGGCGGTTTGGCTGACGCGCGACACAAGCCAACTGCGCAGCTATGAATTGGCCGGGCAGGTCAATCTGAGCGGTTTGCAGCCCCAGGCCAATGTGCGTTACCAGGGTGTGCCGGTGGGCAAGGTCACCAGCATCCGTCTGGACCCCCAGACCCGCGGCCATGTGCTGGTGCGCATTGCGGTCGATGAGCTGGCCCCCATCAGCGCGAGTACCTTTGCCACGCTGGGCTACCAGGGCGTGACCGGTCTGGCCTTCATCCAGCTGGACGATAACAAGCCGGTCGAAGGCGTGGCAGTTCCCTTGACGCAACTTGCAGACAACAGCCGCATTCCACTCAAACCCGGTTTGGTGAGCAAGCTGACCGACCGGGGCGAGCGCGTGTTGGGGCAGCTGGACGAGGCCAGCCAGCGCCTCAACCAATTGCTCTCAAGCCAGAACCAGCAAACCCTGATGACCACGGTGGGAAATCTGGGCCGGGTGGCCTCGGAGATTGAGCAGCTGACGGCGCAAACACGCAGCTTGCTGCCTGAAATGGCGCAGGGCACGCGTGACAGTCTGGCCCTGCTGAAGGCGACCTCGCTGCGTCTGGGTGACAGCGCGGATGCTGCTAAAACGTCGGCACGCGCTTTTCAGCGGCTGACCGAGCGCATGGCAGATCCCGGCGGTGCGCTGGACCAGCTTGGGCAGGGTGCCGAGGTTTGGGTGGCCACCAACCAAAGTTTGCAAAGTGTCACCTTGCCGCGCCTGAATCTCGTTGCCCAGGACGTGGCGCGCAGTACGCGCCAGATTGGCGAGCTGGCGCACGTCCTGCGCGACACCCCGCAGGCCCTGCTGCTGGGCGCGCCGCCCCCCATGCCCGGCCCGGGTGAACCTGGATTTCATGCACCATGAAAAAAATTGCGATCCCACCTCACTCGGTCAAGCCCGTGGGTCTGTTGCTC